>JAJYDP010000712.1 GCA_021777365.1 Chloroflexota bacterium
CTCATGGGCCTCCACGACGCGACCATCGGGCCGGCGTCCACGGCGACCCCCTCGCCGCAGGGGACCGGCCCCGCCGTCGTCGCGCCGGCCTCGCCTTCGACGACCCCCACGTCCGCCGCCTGGGCCGCGGTCTTGTCGCCCGCTCTCGCCGGTATGTCGCTGGGCGATGTCGTCCCCTTCGACGGCGGCTTCCTTGCGTTCGGGACGACCACCAGCCCCGTGACCGAGCATGTCCTGACCTCGCCGAACGGGATCGACTGGACGCGCCACGAGCCCGTGATCACGCCGTCCGGCGCAGCAGGGTTCGACGCGGCGGCGCCGTTCGGGTCCGGTCTCATCGCGGCGGGCAGCACGGGCTACCCGTGCAGCGATGGCAAGGCTGCGGTCTTCACCACGTCGGACGGGATCCACTGGACCGGCATCGACCTGCCGGCGCCGGCCACCGGCCAGTCGTACTCGGCCAGCCTGATCGCCGCCGGACCCACCGGCTACGTCGTCCTCGGCGGCTACGACGGGTGTGTCGGCGGCTCGGGCGCCATCGCCTCGGCTGCGCCGCTGAATGCGCCGCTGCTGTGGCACTCCACCGACGGGCAGCACTGGACCTTCGTGCCGTTCCCGGAGCCGAACGTGAACCTCGTGACTCTTGCTGCGGGCGGCCCCGGCTTCCTGCTCGGCGGCGACGTCCACGTGGGCTCGCAGCTCGACGCGGCGATCTGGACGTCCCGCGACGGCGTCACCTGGACCGCCTCGAAGCCGCTGCCGGACAACCAGGGCATGGGCAACGGCGGCCCGATGCAGGTGAACGCGATCGCGGCGGGGCCTGATCGCATCCTCGCCGTGTCCGGCCGGACCGGGTACGAGCCGCAGGGTCGCATCTGGTCGTCCCAGGACGGCATCACCTGGCAGAAGGTGGCCGACCTGTCGGCGCAGGACCCGCGCGTCTACCGCGTGGCGTGGACGCCGGCGGGGTTCGTGATGGCCGCACTGGGAGGGGACGCGCCGGGCGAGGACTCGCTCGTCATTCGCTCGTCGCCCGACGGGGCGTCCTGGACCACCTTCTTCTCGCTCCCGCCGGCCGACAGCGCCGTCTCCGCCATCGCCTCCAACGGCAGCTCGATCGTCGTGGTCGGCACCTCGGGCCAGAGCGTCCTGGTCGTTGCCGGCCCGGCGGCGAACCTCGTCCCGCCGACACCGTCCCCATCTCCGACGCCGTCCCGTCGGCCGCGCCGATACCCAGTTCTGTCCGGGTCGGTGGCATCCTGTGGACCCGCATCGACTCGCAGTTCGGCGGCGCGCAGCCCGGCCCCATGACCGCGCTCGGCTCCGAGGTGGTGCTGGCCACCGACCCCCTGCGGGGTGTCTGGGCGCCCGGGCAGCCCATGCTGCACCCCACGTTCTGGCACTCGGCGGACGGCTCGATTTGGCAGCGGCTCCCCGATAGTCCGGCCTTCGCCGGGGTCCAGGACAAGTGGATCGACTGGGTGCTGGGCCTGTCTGCGAACGGCCCGGGGCTGATCGCGGTCGGCATGCAGCAGTCCGTCGATGGGAGCGCCGCCAACGCCGAGGTGTGGACGTCGCCCGACGGGAAGACCTGGACACGGGCGAGCGTGGACGGCGGGAACGGAGCCGCCATGAGCCTCGTCTACCGGGTCGCCGGCGGCTTCGTCGCCATCGGAACCTCGCGCTACGCGTTCAACGCCGGCACGGGGGGCGGCATCGCGATCTGGACCTCGCCCGACGGGACGCACTGGACGCGGCTGCCGCAGAGCGAGTCGCCGACCGGGCTCGACATCATCAGCGTCGCGCACGGCAACGGTCGCTACGTGGCGGTCGGCCAGGCGGTCAAGCCCGGTAGCTCGACGGCCGGCGTCCACCTGCCGATCTGGACGTCGAGCGACGGCGTCCATTACCAGGTGATCGCCCCGGCGCTCGGCGTCCCCACGTCCGATGCGACGGTGGCGCAGGTCACCTGGACCGGATCGGCGTTCGTCGCCGTGGGCGATGAGCCGACGGTGGGGAGCTACGCGTGGCGCTCGACAGACGGGCTCCACTGGCAGGCGGTCGAGCTGCAGCCGTTCGGGCCCGCGACGCCGGGAACGACCGCGGGAGGCATTGCGCAGACGCTGACCGGGCTGCTCGCGGTCGGCGCGGTCGGGGGCGTCGGCGGATCCATGAACGGGGCGCTCTGGGAGTCGTCGGACGGCCGCACGTGGCAGGAGGTCACGATGCCCGCCCTGTTCGACAACGTCGATCTTGGGTCGGTCCGGGTCCTCGGCTCGCACCTGCTCGTCGGGGGAGTGGATCGGGCATCGGGAGCGAGCGTGGTCTGGATGCTCGACCCGGGGACGGCAGGCCCCTGACTGCCGCTCCCATTCGACGCGGCCTCGAAGATTGAACCTTCGGCCCTCGCGCACCAGTCTTCTGGCCGGGATGCACAGAATCGGGGCATGGGAGACGAAGCCGGTGGGAGTCCTGGCCGGCGTCATGGGTGAGGACGAACGGGAGACCGTGTTCGCGCGCCTCGTCGATCGCCACCTCGACGACGCCTGCCGGCTCGCCACGGTGATCCTCGCCGGCGATCGCATGGAGGCGGAGGATGCGGTCCAGGAGGCCGCGGTCCGAGCCTGGCGCCACTTCGGCGATCTCCATGACGAGGAGCGGTTCGCCTCGTGGTTCACGCGCATCGTCGTGAACGCCTGCCGTGACCGACTGCGTGCCCGGCGCCTCCGTCCCGTCAACCCGGCGGGCTTCGATCCGGGCACGGTCCCCGATCACGGCACCGCCGTCGACGAGACCGACGCCCTCGTCCGGGCCCTCCGGGCGCTGCCGGCCGATCAACGCATCGTGGTCGCGCTGCGCTACTTCGAGGACTGCTCGCTCGAGGAGATCGCGGCGCGCACCGGGGAACGCCCGGGAACCGTGAAGAGCCGGCTCCACTACGGCCTGCGCGCGCTGCGCGCGGCCCTCGACGCCGACGCCCGGGAGGTGTCGCGGTGAACGATCAGCTGCGCGACGACGAGTTCGACCGCCGGCTGCGCGAGGCGACCCGGCGGCTGGCCGGTGGCCCGGCGTCCGCCGGCCTGCGCGCCCGCATCGCGGCGATCCCGCGCGAGCAGCCGGGGCCCGTGAGCGGCCGACGCCACTTCGGGCTGAGCGTGCGGTTCGTTGGCGCCACGGCCGCGCTGCTCGTCCTGGCCGTGGTCGCGGCCCTCCTGTGGGGAAC
>JAJYDP010000713.1 GCA_021777365.1 Chloroflexota bacterium
ACCCGGCGAGCGGCCGCGGGCTCCCCAGCTCGGTCCGCGCGGGGCGAGCGGCGCCCGGTGAGCCGAGCGGTACCCGCCGAGACAGGGACCACGCACGACGGGTGACCGCGAGGTCGCCCAGGGCGAGATGCGGGCGCCGGCTCTGCCGGCGCCCGCCGACGTCGGCACGTCAGCGGGTCAGCGCGTTCCCCACTGGTACGTCTCCTTGACGATCCGCAGGTAGACGTACGCCTCAGTCTCGCGGACGCCGTCGATGTGGCGAAGCCGGTCGACGAGGAAGGAGAGGAGCGCGTCGTTGTCCTCGCAGACCGTCTCGACGATGATGTCGTAGTGGCCGGCCGTGATGACCGCGTAGGACACCTCGGGCAGCGCGGCGATCTGCTCGGCGGCGGAGACCAGCTTGTCGCCGTCGCAGCGCACGCCGATCATCGCCATCTGGTGGAACCCGAGCTTGAACGGGTCCGTCACGCCGACGATCTGCAGCACGCCCCGCTCGATCAGCCGGTTGGTGCGGGCGCGGACGGCGGCCTCGCTCACGCCGAGGTCCGCAGCGATCTGGGTGAACGGCCGCCGGCCGTCCTGCTGCAGATGCTCGATGATGCGCTTGTCCAGGGCCGCCAGCTCGTCGCCGACGCGCTCCGTCAGGGCGCGTGACCGGATCGGTTCCATCGCCGCGACAGTAGCAGGTCCGGCGCGAAACCGGTACATCGGGAGTCCGGGCGGAGGAGCCGGTGTACGATGCCCGCCGATGCAGCACGACGCCGGGCGCGAGGGCTTCTCCGCGGGCGCTGTCCGCGCCGCGCGCTGACGGTGGCCACGGCGTCGTTCGCGCGCCCGGGTTCGGCGCGTCTCTCGGATCCGCTCGCGGCGCTCGGGTACGGCGCCTGGCGGCTCCTCACCAGCGTCCGCTTCGCGGTGATCCAGATCATCGCCATCGCCGTCGCCGGCGTGTTCGGGGCGCTGCTGCCGCAGATGTCGGCCGCGCAGGTGCAGGACCCGACGCAGTACGCGCAGCAGATCGCCGGGATCCAGTCCAAGTACGCGGGACTCTCCGTCCTCGGGGTCTCCGTCGGCCCCACCCTGGTGGACATCTTCGACCGGCTCGGCCTTCTGCACGTCTTCAGCGTCTGGTGGTTCACCACGCTGCTCGCCCTCCTGGCGGTCAGCATCGTGGTCTGCACGGCGGACCGGACCCCGCGTCTCTGGCGGAGCGTGCGGGAGGTCCGGGTCTCGCAGCCCGCCGGGTTCTTCGACCCCCGGCTCCCCAACCGGTCCGCGGTCGCCGTGGCGCTGCAGGACGAGCGCGTCACCCGGGTGCTGCGTCGCCGCCACTACGTGGTGCGACACGCGGAGGGGATCGTCTACGGCGACCGGAACCAGTATTTCCGGCTCGCCACCCTCCTCACGCACGCGGGCCTGGTCCTCTTCCTGGCGGCGGCCGCGATCAGCGGCGCGTTCGGGTTCCAGACGGTGCTGGCGCTGGGCGACGGACAGACGGCGCCGATCCAGCCCGTGGGGACCCCGGGGAACCTGATCGTCAAGAACGTGCAGTTCTCCGCGCCGACCCGCCCCGACGGCTCCTTCATCGACTTCTCCACCGACGTCGAGGTCTACCAGGACGGGCACGTCATCGCCCACAGGACGATCCACGTCAACGATCCCCTCGTGGTGGATGGCTACGTCATCCACCAGAACACCTTCGGGCCGGCCGCCGACATCGAGATCCACGACTCGTCCGGCCGCCTGGTGTGGACCGGCCCCGTCCTGCTGGCGGGAACGCTGCTGGGGCTGCCGCAGGGGTTCATCACGATCCCCGGCTCCAGCCTCGGGCTGCTCGTGGTCCTGGACAGGAGCCCGTCGGGCGCGCCACGTCTGACGCTGCAGGGGCTCGCCGCCGATCCATCCGGAGCCGCCACCCGGACCGTCTTCATGCAGTCGCTGGGCGTGGGCCAGACCAGCGACACGGCGGCCACGTCCGGCTACGCGATCCACTGGGTGGACACGTCCGCGTTCACCGGGCTGGTGGTCCGCCGCGACCCGGGCCAGGACCTGGTCTGGATCGCCTTCGCGCTGCTGCTGGGCGGCCTGGTGCTGACCTTCTACTTCCCGCGCCGCCGCGTGTGGGTGCGCCTCCTGCCGGACCGTGCGGACGTGGCGATGCTGGCCGACCGGTACGTGGACGCCCCGCGCGAGCTGCAGGAGCTGGTGCGGGACCTGCAGGGAGCGCCCGCCGGCTGACCGGCGGCGGCCGCTGTCGCCCCTCCCCGGCCGGGTGCCCTGTCACGGGCCGCCGGGCGCGCCTTGCGCCGCCTCGCGGGCCGGCAGGCGTGAGAGGATGACGCCGTGCCGACCCTTCGACAGATCTGGCGGGACGTGGTGCCGACCGCGACGTGGCTGTCGCCCGAGGACGGCGCGGACCGCGCGGCAGCCCCGGGCGGGCCGGACCCCGAGATCGGCTGGGTCCGCGTGCTGCGCGCCCGCGTCCCGGCCCTGGAGGGGCTGGGGCCCGGCGACCTGGCGATCGTCCCGGAGCCGGCGCTGGCGGCGCTCGTGGCCGGCGGCGCCGAGCCCGCCGCGGTGATCGCCGAGCTGGTGCGCGCCGGTGTCGCCGCGCTCCTGCTGGTCGGCGAGGGACCGCCCGGTCCGAGCGTGGCCGCGCTCGTCGCGGCCACGCGTTCCCAGGCGATCCCCGCGCTCTCCCTCGAGGGGGGCGAGCCGGCTGCGCTCGAGCGGTCGCTGGTCGGCTACCTGGTGAATCGCCGGGCCGAGCTCGACCGCCGTGCCGCGCAGGTCGACGCCACGGTGGAGCGGCTCGCGCTCGAGGATCGCGGGCTGGAGGCGCTGGCCGGGGCCATCGGCGCGTCGCTGGGGCGTGCGGTGGCGATCGAGGACGAACGGGGAGTGGCCGTGGCCGTGCACGCCCCCGAGGGCAACCCCGACGCCGCCGCCGCGGCAACGCGCTACCTGGCGCAGCCGCGGCAGGCCGCGCTCCGGGTCCGGCTGCCCGGCGTTGGGACGCTGGCGCTGCTCGGGCCGCAGCCCGTGAGCGAGCTGGATCGCGCCGTCGCCGACCGGGTCGCCCCGCTGCTGGCACTGGAGATGGGCCGCGAGGCCGCCCGGCGGGCGCGCGGTGGCGTGCCGGACGCGCTGCCCTCCGACGGTCCACCGTGGGTGGTGGTGGTCGCGCGGCAGATCGTCCGTGGGGAGGATGTCCCGGCCG
>JAJYDP010000714.1 GCA_021777365.1 Chloroflexota bacterium
AGGCGCGGCCGTCGCCGGGGGACCGGCTCGGGCTGATCGGCGCGCTCGTGGTCACGGACCGGCGCGGCGTGGTGCACCGCTTCGGGAGCGACGACAGCTGGTCGTGCGCCAGCCAGCCACCCGAGGGGTGGCACGCGACCGACTGCGACGACTCCATGTGGCCGCTCGCCGCCGCGGTGGCCCGATGGGGCGACCCGCCCTGGGGCCGCCAGCCGGCCGTCACCCGGCCCGTGCAGCTGCTCCGACGACGGTTCCGCATCTCGCGGCGGGTCCGCCAGGCGCGCCTGTACGCCACTGCGCTTGGCGTGTACGAGCTGTACCTGAACGGCGTCCGGGTGTCGGATGAGTGCCTGGCGCCGGGATGGACCGACTACCGGCGGCGCGTCGAGTACCAGGCTCACGACGTGACCGCGCTCCTGTCGGGCGGCGAGAACGTGCTCGGCGCGGCGCTGGGCGACGGATGGTACGCGGGGCACGTCGCCCTGTGGGGACCCGGCCGCTACGGCCGTGAACCGCTGTTCTCATGCCAGCTCGAGGTGGTCCTCGAGGACGGCACGCGGCAGCTGATCGCAAGCGATGGCGAGTGGCAGGCGTCCGAGGGAGCGATCCGCTACGCCGACCTGCTCATGGGCCAGACGATCGACCACCGGTGCGCCGATCCGGCCTGGAGCCCGGTCACCGCGGCCGAGCCCTGGGGGCCGGTTCGGGTGAGCGACCTGCGCCTGTGTCCGGTCGCCCGCCAGGGACCGCCCATCCGCGTCATGGAAGAACGTCGACCGCTGCGGGTCGACCAGCGCGACGACGGGAGCGTCCTGGTCGACATGGGCCAGAACATGGTGGGATGGATCCGGCTTGCCGCGCATGGTCCGAGGGGGCGGCGGATCACGGCGCGCTACGCCGAGGCGCTCGACCCGGACGGCGGCATCTACCGCTCGAACCTGCGCTCTGCCCAGGCCACCGACGAGTTCATCCTGGGCGGCGAGGGCGAGGAGGTCTTCGAGCCGCGGTTCACCTATCACGGGTTCCGCTACGTCGAGATCGCCGGTTACCCGGGCGCCCTGCCGGTCGAAGCGATCACGGGCTGCGTGGTCCACGCCGACATGCGCGTCACCGGCGGGTTCGAGTGCTCCCGCGCGGACCTGAACCGGCTCCAGCAGAACATCGTCTGGAGCCAGCGCGGCAACTTCCTGACCGTGCCCACCGACTGCCCCCAACGTGACGAGCGCCTCGGCTGGACCGGCGACGCCCAGGTCTTCTGCGCCACCGCAATGTTCAACATGGACGTGCAGCGGTTCTTCGAAAAGTGGCTGGAAGACGTGCTCGATGCCCAGCTCCCGAACGGGGCCATCCCCGACGTGGTGCCCGAGATCGCGGAGATCGGCGCCGGGGCCGCGGGGTGGGGCGACGCGGTGGTGATCGTCCCGTGGACCATGTACCGCCTCTACGGCGACCGGCGGGCCGCCGAGCGGGCGCTCCCCGCCATTCGGCGCTGGCTGGATTACCTCACCGAGACGAGCGACGACCTGGTCCGGCCGTCCAGCGGCTACGGCGACTGGCTCTCGGTGGACGCGGAGACGCCCAAGGACCTGGTCGGGACGGCCTACTTCGCGTACAGCGCCCGCCTGGCCGCGGAGCTCGCGCGCGCCCTGGACCTCGAGGGCGACGCCGTCGCGTACGAACGGCTGTTCGAGGGCGTTCGCCGAGCGTTCAGGCGACGGTTCGTGCGGGGCGGGGGGAGGCTGGTCAGCGACACGCAGGCGGCCAGCGTGGTGGCGCTCCACGCAGGGCTCCTCGAGCCCCACGAGGTCCAGCCGGTCGCCGCTCGACTCGTTGCCGACCTCCGGAGCCGGAACTGGCACCTCTCGACGGGGTTCCTCGGTACGCCCTGGCTGCTGCCGACGCTCGCGGAGCACGGCCACCTGGACGTCGCGTACCGCCTGCTCCTCCAGGACACCTACCCCTCCTGGCTGTACCAGGTCGGCCAGGGGGCCACGACGATGTGGGAGCGCTGGGACACCTTCACCGACGGCAAGGGGTTCCACACCAGCGAGACGACGGCCGGGATCTGGACGGACGTGATGAACTCCCTGAACCACTACGCGTACGGGTCGGTCGGGGCGTTCATGTACGAGCACCTGGGCGGCCTGCGCGCCTCCGGGCCCGGATACGAGACGGTGAGGATCGATCCGCGGCCGGCGCCGGGCGTCGCCTGGGCTCGCACCTGGGTCGAGTCGGTGCGCGGAAGGATCGAGTGCCGCTGGCGAGCCGGGCGGACGGGGCTCCGGCTCGACCTCCTGGTCCCGCCGGGGGTCACGGCCGAGGTGGTCCTGCCCGCGCGCGCCGCAGAGATCGAGGAAAGGGCATCACCTCTCGCCGGCGCTCGAGGAGTGATGGCGATCCGGGAAGCCGGTGGGGAAACGGTGGTGGTCATCGGCTCGGGACGTTACCGGTTCCGCACTCGCGGCGGCGGCGCCCCCTCGGCGCACGCGGGCCGTCGTCACACGTCCGGCTGACGGTCGCCGCCGGGTCGCTGCGTCACCCGCGCGACGCCACCTCGACCAGGATGACGTCCAGGACGCGGGGACCGTGGACGCCCTCCACGCGGCTCAGCTCGATGTCGCTGGTCGCCGAGGGACCGCTGATCCAGGTCAGGGGGCGGGACGGCAGCACGCGTGCCACGGCCTCCGGCACGGTCCCCGCAACCTGGTCCGAGCGAACCACGCACAGGTGGTAATCGGGCAGGAGGCTCAGGGCCCGGCGGCCCTGGCCGGGACCGCCGTCGAGCACGATGGTGCCGGTCTCGGCGATGGCCACCGTGCAGCCCGTGATGACGCCGTCCGCACCGTCGAGCTCGTGCACGGAGAGCGGCGGCTCGTCGTCGAGCCGGTCGATGTCGCTCGCCGCGAGGAGCCAGACGTCCGGGATTCCCCGAGGGACGACCAGGCGCCGCACGCCGCGTGCGGACAGGATCCCATCGACCACCTCGGCCAGGGCTTCGGGGGTCGTCCGATGAACGGTCGCCCGATAGTCCGAAACGCGCCCGGCGAAGAGATCTGCGACATCCGCGCCCGACCCGGGAGCCTGGCGATAGTCCCGGGGAATCGGGGCCGCCGGAGGGCGATCGCGGAGTGCGCCGTCAACGCGACGCAGGATCTCGCTGCGAGCATCGTCCGAGCTGCGCGGTGCCGATCCGTCGCTCACCGGGCACCATCCCCGCGC
>JAJYDP010000715.1 GCA_021777365.1 Chloroflexota bacterium
GGCCGCGGCGCCCGCACCGGACGAGGCCGCGGCGCCCGCACCGGACGAGGCCGCGGCGCCCGCACCGGACGAGGCCGCGGCGCCCGCACCGGACGAGGCACCTCCGGTCGCCTCGACCGACGACCTGTCGGCGGACTCGGAGTCGGGACCGTCCACCGTGCGGCCTGTTCCGGTCGGTCCCGGCCGAGCCACCGCGCCGCCGTCCGCGACCGCCGCCTCCCCGTCGGCCAGCCTGAGCGAGGCCCGCCTGGCCCACGTCCACCTCCGGGTCGGGATGTTCGGGTTGGCCCGCGCGGAGCTCGAGACACTGGCCGCTCGGGGTGGCCTCGACGTGCCGGCGCTGGCCGATCTCGCCGAAGTCCGCTGGCGGACCGGCGACCTGGTCGGGGCAGGCGAGGCCGCGGACGCCTACCTGGAGGCCGGCGGAGAGGAGCTCGTCGCCGTATGCGTGGCCGCCGAGACGGCCGCGGCGGCGGGGCGCATGGCGGATGCCCGCAACCTGGCTGCGCGCGTCCTGGCGCGCGGCCGAGATCGCCTGGACGAGCTGTTCGCCGGTCAGCCACGGAGCAACATCTGGCCGCCGGAACCGCAGCCGGGAGGTCTTCCGCCCGGCCGCCCCGAAGAAGCGGCAGGACCCGCGCCCGCCCCGGCAGGCACCGCCGCGGGCGCGACGTACGCCTCCGGCGACCTGGCGGACGTCGAGGCCCGGCTCGCGCGAGGGGACCTGGCCGGGACTGCGACGCGCCTCGCGCTCGTGTTGCGCAGCCGACCGGCCCTGGCCCCGGCGGTCCTGACCATGGCCGACGAGGCGCTGCGGATGGTGAGCCCCGGCCCCGAGGCCGCATCGATCCACCTGGTGCGCGGCGACGCGTACCGCCTCATGGGTCGCGAGACGCTCGCGACGGAGGCGTTCCAGCAAGCGAGCCGGGCGCTTCACGGTGTCCGGGAACCCGAGGAGGGATCGTGATCGAACGCACGCTCGTCCTGGTCAAGCCCGACGGCGTCCAGCGCCTGCTGGTCGGCCGCATTCTCGCCCGATACGAGGAGCGCGGGTTGAAGGTCGTCGGGCTGAAGCTGGTCCGGGTCGACCGTGACTTCGCCGAGCGCCACTACGCCGTGCACAGCGAGAAGCCGTTCTTCGCGGGACTCGTCGAGTTCATCACGTCCGCCCCGCTGGTCGCGCTGGCGCTCGAGGGGCCCGATGCGGTCGCGGTGGTTCGGGGGATGAACGGGGCGACCCGTCCCGACCAGGCCGACCCCGGGACCATCCGCGGCGACCTGGCGCTGGTAACCGCGCAGAACCTGGTGCACGCCTCCGACAGTCCCGAGACGGCGCAGGTCGAGCTCGATCTCTGGTTCCGACCCGAGGAACTCGTCGCGTACGAGCGAGAGATCGACCGGTGGGTGCTCGCGCCCGAGGGGGCCTGACCGCCGGTCCGACCCACGAGACGCTCAGTCCACCGAGGCGAGCACGCCTCCCGCGCGCAGCGACACCACGACGGCAAGGACCGCCGCCAGGAGCGCGAAGCTCGCCGCGATGACCGCTCCGTTCGCCAGCCAGGCGGCCGTTGCCGCGTCGCCGGCCCGCGAGAGCGCGCCGCGGCCACCGGCACCCTCGGCGCGAGGTCGCGCGAGGTCGCGCGAGGTCGGCCGACCACCGGCAAGCCTCGTGAGCCGGCCCGCCCATCCGGCGCCCACGGAGCGCGGTCGGCCCGGACCCGCGCCGGGCTCCTCCCGGTCTGATTCCGTCGGCCGTCGCAGTCCCACCCACGCGAGCCGGGCGAACGGCACCAGCCCCAACCAGGCCGCGGCCAGCATGAGCGACCCCATGAATCCGCCGGTGGCCTGGGTCAGCGAGGAGCGCAGGGTGAAGATGCCCCACCCTGGCAACCCGAACGTGGCGAGGGCCACGCCCAGCAGCCCCAGCGCGAGCAGCGGTGCCCGGCGTGCCCAGCCGTCCAGCCTGTCGAGCCGGGCCGTCCCCCAGGATCCCGCCAGCGCCAGGGTCCACGCGGCGAAGGCGGTTCGGGCCACGGCGTTCGCGGGCAACCAGGAGGTGGCCGCGGCCGGTCCGGCCGGGTCGGCCGTGGCCAGCGCCAGCAGGGCCAGCCCGGCGTCGCCGATGAGCGTGTAGGCGAGCACGTGCCGCAGGTCGCCGTGCAGCGTGGCGACGATCGCGCCCCCCACGATGGTCACGAGCGCGACGATCGCGATCAGGGCGCGGGCCTCGGCGAGGAGGGGCGTGCCGGCGGCGCCGCCGAAGGCGATCGACGGGGCGAGCACGCGCTGCTCCCAGGCGACGGCCGCCAGCGCGAACGCCGCCGGCAGCCAGACCGCGCGGGCCGCCACCAGCGCGACGGGGCCGGACGTCGCCGCCCGCGCGACGATCGTGTGCAGCGGCATCGCGCCGAGGAAGAGCCCGACCGCGCCGGCGACGAGCAGGAGCGCGGTCGCCACGCCGGTGGGATCGGGCGCCACGGGCCCAGAGGGCCCCAGCAGCCATGCCATGCCCACCAGCCCGAGGCCGCCGGCGACCGCCGCCACGCGCACCACCCGACTCGCCGTCCTGGCGCCGGTTGCCTCCGGCGCGCCATCGGTCCCCTCCGCCATGACGGGCACCAGCACGACCGCGGCGGCGGTGAGGAGCGCGATCGCGATCGGAGGACCGCCCGTGCCCGCGGTCTGGAACTGCGCGTTCGCGCCCGACGGAGGGGTCATCAGCGAGCCGTTCAGCGCCGCGACGCCGGCCGCCAGCGCCGCGACGGCGACCGCCAGCGCGGCCGGCACGCGCGGGCCGGTGGACCGGACCGCGACCGCGACTCCCAGCAGGAGCAGCATCGACGCCGCCGAGCTGGCCACGACGTCCGCGCCGTGCTGACCCAGGGCGAAGGTCGCGTCGCCCATCACGACGGTCTTGAGCGGCGGTGCCACGACCGCGACCAGGGCACACGCGCCCAGCCCGACCGCGGCGACGGCCGCCCCGAGCGGACGGCGCGCCGTGAGCGCCGCAAGGATGGCGGTGCCGAGCGCGACCGTGACGAGGATGCCCGCGCTCATGCCGGCCGCCCCGCCGCCATCATCCCCCGGCCCGCCTGGAGCGTGCGCCGCCCGCCGCAGGCGCCGCGGGCGGCACCGGTGCCGCAGGCCCGACTCCGCCGCCGTGGAGATCCTGCAGCAGCACCTCGCGGGAGGCGGCGGCGGCTCCCACGATCGCCAG
>JAJYDP010000716.1 GCA_021777365.1 Chloroflexota bacterium
CTCGCGATCGTCGAGGCGGAGGCCGAGGCCACCGGGCACCCCCGGCCGCGAGCCGACCGGCGCACGCGGTCCGTCTGAGGCCGGCGGCGACCCTGGCCGGTGCGCCTATCTGCGCGGCCTCTTAGCCGAACGTATCGATTACGCAACCCCCTGGGTAAGCTATCCGGAGGTGTTTCCAGAGACGCGGCAACGATGCGTACCCGCGCTTCTCTGCGTCATGCAGGTGCGTCGCAAGATCGGAGTCAGGCACATCCAGGCGTAGCAACAACCGGCTGGCGGCTCGCATGACTCGGAGTATGGCCGGTTCAATGAGCGTCCGTGCCCTTGATGCGACGCGCCTCGTCTTGGCGCCCAGCGTCGCGCGCGTGACGGGCGATGAACCGACGCCATCGCGGATTCAGATGGGCGGTGTCGTTGCCACACGCCGCGAGTAGCGCATCCGTCGCGAGTCCCGACACCCGGGCCAGGTCCTCACGATCGCGCGCCTCCTCGTCGGCGGTGGCGTCGTCGGCGGCCGTCTCGTAGTCCATCGCCGCGGCGAGGTACTCGCCCCGCGCCTCGTCATCGATCCCCGCCGTCCGGGACAGGGCGTGCGCCCGTCCGATCTCGCCGAGCTGCTCCCAGGTGAAGGCAGCCTCGATGGGCACCAGATCCTCGAACCCACGGGCCACGCTGGCATACGCGGCGTCCGCCGCGCGCCGCTCGTCCTCCCCGAGGTCGGGTTTGCCGCGCAGATTGTCCAGCCGACGGCGCTCCGCGTACAGGGCATCCAGGCGTGACTCGACGGCAGGGTCGAGCGACCGGTGCATACCCAGGAGGCGCGCCGTCTCGTCACTCACTACCTGGTTGACATCGGTCATCTGACGGCTCCCACTGCCCTCGAAGTGCACTGGCAACGTTGGGGTGATCGTCCCCTATGTCAAACCGAGAGGCGGAAGACTGACCGTCCTGGCCGGCAGCCGCGGTGCATGCGCGTTGGACACCTCCACACAGGCCGCATTTCAGACGTAGTTCGAACGGTTCGCACGGTTGGCGCAGATCGCGCTGGACGACCCGCGACGGATCGAGTTCGATGGCCGCGACGTTCTTCAGGCACATGTGGCACATCTGGCACAGGTGTGCTCGACAGCCGCCACGAGATCGAGTTCGACGCGGAACGCTGACGCCGTGCGTCCGGCTGGACGAGCACGATGGCCGAGCGGGAAGAAGGTGACCAGGCAGAACACGCATTTGCCGCATCTGCGGCAGGCGCGGTAGACGAACTCGAAGAGATCATGTTCGATGCCTGTCGTGAGCTCGAAGAGATTCCCGGCGGAGGCCCTTGTGCACGTGAACCTGGCCTGATAGCGTCGAATCTGGGTCGAGATGCAGGAAGGCCGCGAGACGCGCGGCCGGCAGACAACGACCTGAGACGCGCTCGGATGTCTCCCCGACCGGGTGCGATGAATCCACTGGGCTGACCGCCCGTACCTCGGCATGATTCCGCGCGCCACGAGGTCGGATTTGGCTGCCCGGAGGGGAGGGAGGCCATGGCGGTTCGCATGCGACCGCAGATCCGCTACTCGACAGGACCGGAATCCGGCCCCCGGCGACTCGCCTCGATCGAACGCCCGACCCTGGATGGCGAGTCGCAGGATGTCCTCATCGGCCGCCACCTGCACGAGGTGATCGCCGCGGTGTGCGAGGCCGGACACACGGGCCCGGCGCTCCGCGAGCGGGTGCGCGACGCGTGCGCCGAGCTCGTGCGCCGCGAGCACGGGGGCTGGCACGCCCGCTCGATCGCGCTCCGGATCGAGGGCTACACGCAGGTCTACTTCGCCTTCTTCGCGCCGCCCGCCGACTGGCGGTATCTGGGGTCCGAGATCCCCGTCACGGCCGGGATCGTCGATCTCGGCTGGGAGTCCGCACGCGGCGAGGTCCTGTACGACGAGCTGAAGTCGGGCGGCTACCGCGCGCCGGTCATCGATACCCGCAACCGCGAGCAGGTGGAGCGCTACCGCCGCGACGGGATCGAGCGCTACGGGCGGCGCTTCAAGGGCGTCCGGTTGCTCCTCCTGGGAGCGCCGTTCGCGTCGCGCGTGCTGCTCCCGTCAGGGGAGCTCGTGCCGATCACCGACACGCCGTATCGCTTCGGGGCGCAGGACAGCCGATGACTGCGCCCTCCGCCACGGCGGCCAGCGCTCGCGCCACGAAAGCCGAGGTACTCGAGCGGCTGCGCGCGTTCCGCGAGCGCTTCGACGAGGTGCCGGGCGACGTCATCGGGCAGCTCGCGGAGCTCGCCGGTCGCGACCCGCGGACGGTGCGCCGCTGGCTCGCCGAAGCCGAGCGCCGGCAGGACCGCCGGCACACCCGCCGCACCCTGCGCCCGGCCGAGCGGGAGGCCGTCGCGGCGACCCACGGGATCGGCACCGCGTACGACGCCCTGGGAGGCAGGGACGCGCTCGGGATCAGCCGCACGACGTTCTGGCGTCGCTTCCACGGCCTCGCACCGGCGGTCCAGGCCGGGCTGCTCGGGGGCGTGCACGCGATGCCGAACGCCCAGCTCTTCACCCGCTACGAGGCGGCGGCCCGGAACGAGTGCTGGCAGATCGACCACACGGGCGTCCCGCTCTGGCTCCTCGCGAACGGGCAGCCCGCCAAGGCGACGCTGACGTCGGTCATCGACGATCACACGCGGCTCGTGCTGGGCTGTGTGCTCACGGTCGGCACGCCCAACGCGTCGGTCATCGCCTGGTGCCTGGCCGGCGCGATGCGACGGCGGGAGACCGACGACGGGCATCCCGTGGGCGGGATCTGCGCACGTCTCCGGACCGATCGCGGGCGCGACTTCATCGGCGGGATGATCGCCGAAGGCGCACGGCGAGCGTTGCTCGTGCTCGACGCGGTGACACCCTACGCCGGCTGGGAGAAGGGCAAGATCGAGCGCTGGCACCGCACGATCAAGGAGATGTTCTTCGGCCGTCTGCCGGGCTTCACCGAGGGCGCCCTCGATGAGCGCTCGAGGCACTACTTCGTGCCGCCCGAGGGGGAACTGCTGCCGCTCGAAGTCGTGGTCGCCAAGCTCCACGCCTGGCTGCGCTGGTACAACGCCGAGAAGCCGCACCGCTCGCTCGGGGGCAGGACGCCGCTGCAAGCCTGGGTCGAGGACCCTACGCCGCTGCGCTTCCCGACCGACGCGCTCCTCCATCGCCTCGTCCTGCGCGGCGGCACGCG
>JAJYDP010000717.1 GCA_021777365.1 Chloroflexota bacterium
CGCCGCGGTCACGGCCAGCATCTCGGGCATCCCGGGGCCGCCGCGGGGTCCCTCGCCCCGGATGACGAGAACCTCACCAGGGGACAACGCACCCGAGCGGACATGGGCCATGGCCGGCTCCTCGCCGTCGAAGACGCGAGCCGGGCCCTTGAACCTGCCGGTCGTCAATCCTGCGACCTTGACGACCGCGCCGTCAGGAGCGAGCGAGCCGCGCAGGATGACAATCCCTCCCTCACGCTGCAGCGGGCTGTCGACCCGGTGGACGACCGACCCGTCGGGGCTCGAGGGCGCAAGAGCTGCGAGGTTCTCCGCGAGCGTCGAACCGGTCACGGTCACGCAGTCCGCGTGGAGCAACCCGGCGGCGAGCAGCTCGAGGAGCACCACGGGGACGCCGCCTGCCTGATCGAGGTCCGCCATCACGTACTGGCCGCCGGGCCGGAGATCTGCCAGGTGGGGGACCCGCCTGCTGATCCGGTCGAAGTCGTCGAGTGACAGGGCCACCTGTGCCTCGTGGGCGATGGCCATGAGGTGGAGCACGGCGTTGGTGGAGCCGCCGAGCGCCATGACGACCGTGATCGCGTTCTCGAACGCATCCCTGGTGAGGATCTGGCGAGGTCGTATGCCCTGGGCGAGGAGCCGAGCTGCCGCGGCGCCGCTTCGATAGGCGACATCTGTGCGGCGAGGATCGCCCGCCGGAGGCGTCGCCGATCCGGGCAGGGCCATGCCGAGAGCTTCGGCTTCGGCGGCAACCGTGTTCGCGGTGTACATGCCCGCGCACGACCCCTCGCCAGGGCAGGCCACCCGCTCCATCTCCGCGAGCTCGCCGGCCGACATCCGCCCAGCGCTCACCGCACCGACCCCTTCGAAGACGTCTTGGACGGTGACCGGGCGGCCCCGGTGCTGTCCTGGCAAGCTGCTGCCGCCATAGACGAACACGGATGGGATGTCGAGACGGGCTGCGGCCATCAGCATCGCCGGGAGGCTCTTGTCACAGCCGGCAATCGTGACGAGCGCGTCGAAACGCTCCGCGTGGGCCATGCACTCGACCGAGTCGGCGATCAGATCTCGGCTCGGCAGGGAAGCCCGCATCCCGCCGTGGCCCATCGCGATGCCGTCGGACACCGCGATCGTCGAGAACCCGAGCGCAACCGCACCGGCGTCCACTGCTCCTTGCCGCGCGGCGCCAGCCAGCCGCGAAAGCCCCATGTTGCAGGGCGTGACATCGTTCGCCGCAGCGGCGATCCCGACCTGAGGCTTGTCGAAGTCGCCGTCTTCGAGCCCGACGGCTCTCAGCATCGCTCTCGCCGGGGCCCTCTCGATACCGGCGGTGACCTCCCGGCTTCTCCAGGTTGGATCGGGCTCGATCGACACATGCGAATGATAACATGAACTGTAGTTCGCAACAGGTGGCAAGGAGGGCAGGATCGCCGACAACGAGCACCAGAACGGCCTCTCGTCTGCGTGGGAGGGAAAGCCGTGGCGTCACTGGCTCGATGCCCACGCCAACCTCGAGCTGGGCGTCGGTGCCCCACGAGGGGGATGGCGCCATCCCCCGAGCCGTGCCGCGACCGACGCGCTCTTGGAAGAGCTGGGGAGGCCGCAGTACCGATACCTCAGAGTCATCGTCGCCGGCACCAACGGCAAGACCACCGTCACCCGGGCCAGCTCGGCTCTGTTGCAGGCAGCAGGTCTGCGGGTGGGCACCTACACGAGCCCACATCTCGACCGGCTCAATGAGCGCATCGCCGTCGACGGTTGTGCGATCCCGGATCGGGCCCTGGCACGTGCGTTCGCCAGGATCCGTGTGGCCGAGACCAAGATGGATCGTAACTGTTCAGGTGCCTGCAGGTCGCCCGGCGGACCTGTGAACTGACGCCGCGCGAAGAAATTCGCAAACTTTCGCGCTACCAGCGCGAACGCACTCGCGCGGTGCTCGCGATTTCTGCGCCGGTGCACTGGAATTGTGTGCGTGGCACAGGACGAGCGGGTCGCTCAGCTTGAAGAAGAGAACGCCAGGCTGCGCGAGCAACTTGTTCAGCGTGATGAGCGCATCGCAGCACTCGAAGCCAGACTCGCCGATCTCGAAGAGCGCGTGCGCCGCACCCCACGCAATTCGTCCATGCCGCCGTCGGCAGAGGGGTTCTCCAAGCCGCCGGTGCCGAACAGGGCCCAGCGTCGTGCCGAGAAGCGGCGTCAAGGCAAACAGCCGGGGGACGAGGGTCGGCACCTCGCCCAGGTGAGCGACCCGACAGAGATCGTCACCCACGAGCCGGTCACATGCCCGGACTGCGGGGCGGACCTGAGGGCGGCAGAGGTGGCGGGTGTAGAGGTCCGCCAGGTCTTCGAGCTCGAGGTCCATCGCCACGTGACCGAGCATCGCATGGCGGCTCTCTCCCGCATCCTCTCGCCGCTCACGGGGGGAGGTGCGATGGTCTCCGTCGGCATCCTGCGGCGTCCTGTCCGCTCGGGGCTCGCCGGCCAGCCGTACTTTGTCTGGTCCCCGCTCCATGTCGGCATCTTCCTGATCGGCGTGCCGCCGTTCTTCCTGGCGCCGTGATTCACCCGCCTGGTGGTCTATCTGGACCGGAGGATGATGCGCCTGCTGCTCGCGCCGGATGCGGCCGCTTCGCGGGTGCAGCGCCTCGAGGAGTCGCGGTCTCTCACCCTCTATGCCGCCACCGCCACGCTGCAGCGGATCGAGCGGAACCTCCACGACGGGACCCAGGCGCAGCTGGTCGCTCTCGCGATGCGGCTCGGACAGGCCAAGGAGAAGCTTGACCACCTGGGCGTCGTGCCGGGTAGCGACACAGCGCTCGAGACGGTAAGGCACCTCGTCGACGAGGCGCATCGCGGCACCAAAGAGGCCATCGCCGACCTGCGCGACCTGGCCCGCGGCATTCACCCACCCGCCCTCGACACCTGCCTCGCCAATGCCCTGTGGACCCTGGCGGCACGCAGCCCGGTGCCCACCGAGGTGACGGTGTCCGTCCCATCCCGCCCGACTCAGACTCCGGCCATCGAGGCGATCTGCTATTTCTGCGCCGCCGAGTTGCTGGCAACGTCCACCAGCACGCCCAGGCGTCGCCCGCCTCGCTTACCTGTGCCCAGTACGGCCCCTGGCTCCGGTTCGTGGTCCGGGACGACGGCCGAGGCGGTGCAGCGGCGAACCCCGGCATCGGCTCCTCCTCGAGCGGCCTGGCCGGCCTGGCAGA
>JAJYDP010000718.1 GCA_021777365.1 Chloroflexota bacterium
CGCCGATCCACTGGCGGTGTGTGACAAGCTCGTCCGGGCCGTACGACGGGCGCACGATGAGATCGCGGCCGCCGCGCAGCGCGAGGCGACGCGCTGACGCGCAGCGCCGCGACAGGGGCGCGGCTGGCGGCACGCAGCGGCGGCGTCCGGCGGGAGTAGGGCCCGGGGGCTGACAACCCCCGTGAGCTCCTCGGCCTCGCAGTGGAACCCCACGTAGTCGAGGAGCAGCTACTCGGCCAACCAGAACGCCTGAGGGTGACCCGCTCTTGGACAGGGGAGGGGGCTCGCTTGGCGGCCCGGCGAGAACTGGCAGTGCGGGTCCGTCCGCTCGTCGCCGACCTGTCCCCCTGCGACACAGAAGTGGGTAGCCGGCGCGGCAGGCTCGATCCGGGCCACCGCGTTGCGACGTCCCCTGCCGCTTCGAGCTACCCACTTGGGTAGTCGACATTCCAATCTTGGGTGCCAAGAATGCGGGAACATGGTTGCTTATACATCAGGTGCCGACGGCAGCCGTACCAGATCGGCCTATGAATACATCATGCGGCGCATCATCCGGCTCGAGATCGCCCCGGGTGAGGCATTCACCGAGGCGCAGGTGGCCGCCGAGCTCGGTCTCAGCAAGACCCCGGTGCGCGAGGCGCTGGCACAGCTGCGCCGCGAGCGGCTGGTCGAGATCGATCCGCGGTCGGGCTGCCGCGCGGCACCGGTCACTCTCAAAGACACGCTCGAGCTTACGGCCTTCCGGGCGCTGCTGGAGGGTGAGGCCGCGAGCCTGGCCGCGAGCCGCCTGGCCGACGTGACCCAGCTCCAGGCGCTCGAGCGGCTGTGCCAGTCGAGCTACCACGAGCAGGACCCCGCCAGCGTCGACGAGTTCCTGGAGCGCAACACCGAGTTCCATTGCACGGTCGCGCGGGCGGGTGGCAACGACCGACTCGCCAGCGCGCTCGAGGAGGCGCTGCACCAGCTTGAGCGCCTCTTCCGTATCGGGCTGCTCTACTCGACCCGCGCCGTCGAGATCGTGCACGAGCATGAAGATCTCCTCGACGCCATCAAGACCGGCGACGCGGAGCGGGCACGTTCGGTCGCCGTCGCGCAGTCGCGCACCTCGCAGAAGATGATCCTCGACGGACTGATGGCTAGTCCGGATGTCCTTTCGGCCCGCATCGGCGTGGCCGTGACCGCGATGACCAGATGAGCGCGCTTCCGGACGTCGAGGGCGCGAGGCTGGCGCCGACGCTCGTGGGCGCGGACATTGCGGTACCCCTTGTCACCGGCGCCTCGCGGCGATACGTGAACCTCGACTATGCGGCGAGCACGCCGGCGCTCACCGAGGTGGCCCGGGCGGTTGCCGAGTTTCTCCCCTGGTACAGCAGCGTGCACCGCGGCGCCGGCTTCAAGTCGCAGGTGGCGACCGCCGCCTACGAGGGAGCCCGGGAGGAGGTACGCCGGTTCTTCGGGGCGCGCCTCGACGACGCGGTGCTCTTCGTCCGCAACACCACCGACGCGATCAACCTGCTCGCCTCCGCGCTGCCGGAGCGGACCGAGGTGCTCGCGTTCGGGGCGGAGCATCACGCGGACATGCTGCCCTGGCGTCGGCGCGGCCTCGAGGTCACGTACCTGGCGATTCCCACGAGCCCGGCGGGCGTGCTGGACCAGCTGGAAACCGCGCTGCGGCGGTCGCACAGCGGTCCCCGCCTGGTCGCGGTGACCGGTGCGTCCAACGTGACCGGCGAGGTATGGCCGATCCCCGAGCTGGCGGCCCTGGCGCACGCGAACGGGGCTCGAGTGCTGCTCGATGGCGCCCAGCTGGCGCCCCACTTTCCGATCGACGTGACCGCCTGGGGTGTCGATTACCTCGCCGTCTCTGGCCACAAGATGTACGCACCCTTTGGGGCCGGCGCACTCCTCGGCCGTCCCGACTGGCTGACCAACGAGGCCCCCTATCTGCGGGGCGGGGGAGCGGTCGACTTCGTGACCCTCGACAGCGTGCTCTGGGCGGCGCTGCCGGAGCGCCAGGAGGCGGGCTCGCCGAACGTGGTGGGGGCGGTCGCGATGGGGGCCGCGTGTCGGGCGCTGGCCGGCTACGGGATGGCGCACCTGGCCGACGAAGAACTAGCCCTGGCCGCCTATGCGCGCAACCGTCTGGCCACCATCCCGGGCCTCGAGCTGTACGCGCTGTGGGACGTCGGGGCTCCACGGCTCGGGATCGTCGCCTTCAACCTGCGGGGGTACTGGCACAGCGAGCTGGCCGCCATCCTGAGCGCCGAACATGCGGTCGGCGTGCGACACGGGTGCTTCTGCGCGCACCCGCTCGTGCTGCATCTGCTGCGGATTGCCCCCTCCGAGGCGGGCGTCATCCGGGCCGAGATCGCGGGCGGGGACCGGGGCCACGTCCCGGGCGCGGTCCGCGCGAGCATGGGCTTGGGGACCACCCGGGCGGATGTCGATGCCCTGCACGCCGCCCTGGCGTCGCTGGCAGCGAGCGGACCAGGCTGGCGCTACCGATTGGATCGGACGACTGGCGAGTACCTGCCGGAGCCGGAACCGCGCACCTGGCCGACGCTGCCCATCGCCTTGAGCGGCAGCGCGGGCGTTCACGGCGAGAGTTCGTAATCCGGGTGTAGAGGAGGAGGCCGAGCCCGCATGAGTAGCCTGCAGCAGTCCACCGGTGGCCGCCACGACGCGGCGCCTTCGGGAACCGGCACGCCGCCGCGCCTGTCGTCCCGCGAGCGCCTGGCCGCCGTCCTCGCCGGCGAGGAGCCCGATCGGGTGCCGGTGAGCTTCTGGCACCACTTCCCGGGTCGCGATCACACCCCCGAGCTGCTGGCCGACGCCACCGTCGAGTTCTACCGGCGCTATGCCGTCGATCTCATCAAGCTCATGCCCACCGGCATGTACTCGGTGATCGACTACGGGGTGACGGTGCGTCCCTCGGCCGACGACATCGGCACCACCCTGTACGCCGCGGGCCCCATCCGCCAGGACGCGGACTGGGCGCTGCTGCCTGCCGCCTCGCCCGAGCGCGGCACCCTCCGCCAGCACGTCGCGGTCGTGCAACAGGTACGCGCGCGGGTGGGCCCCGAGGTCCCGCTGGTGCAGACCATCTTTAGTCCGCTCACCATGGCCGCCAAGATCGTGGGGACCCCGAACGCCGCCCCGGAGTTCGAGGATGAGGCCCGGGCCGCCGCCACCCTGACCCGCCTTG
>JAJYDP010000033.1 GCA_021777365.1 Chloroflexota bacterium
GGCGCCCCACGAGCGGACGCCCGACCGGACCGGGTACCGCAACGGGTACCGGACTCGCCCCTTCGACTCCCGCATGGGCGCCCTCGAGCTCGCCATCCCCAGGACCCGCACGGGCTCGTACTTCCCCGAGTGGCTGGCCGAGCCGCGGCGGCGCGCCGAGCGGGCCCTGGTCGCGGTGATCCAGGAGGCGTACGTGAGGGGCGTGTCCACCCGCAAGGTCGACGACCTCGTGCGGGCGATGGGCGCCTCGGGCGTGTCCAAGAGCGAGGTGAGCCGGCTCGTCGGCGAGCTCGACGCGGACCTCGCAGCGGTCCGGGAGCGGCGGCTGGACGGGGTCCGGTACCCCAATGTCTGGCTCGACGCCCAGTACGAGAAGGTGCGCGAGGGCGGCCGGGTGCAGAACACGGCGTTCCTGGTCGCGATCGCGGTCAGCGAGCGCGGCGAGCGCGAGGTCGTCGGCTGCGCGGTCGCCGGCGCCGAGTCGGAGGCGTCCTGGACCGCGTTCCTGCGCAGCCTCGTCGCCCGGGGCCTCACGGGCGTCCGGCTCGCGATCAGCGATGCCCACCTGGGCGTCAAGGCCGCCATCGCCGCCACCCTCGAGGGCGCCGCCTGGCAGCGCTCATCGGTACACACTGGCCCGGGACCGAGCGGTCCCGACTCGCCCCGGACGGAGAGCGCCTTGGCAGCGATGACCCACTGAGGTCCCACGGCAGACCCGCGCCTCCGCCCGGGTGGCGAGGCCCCCACCGGCCCGAGGGAGATGTGCCCCGAGCACCGCACGATGAGCGTTCCGGGTGGGCAGCGCCGCGGCGAGTGGAGGCAGGCAGCAGCGGGAGGTCGCGCGTGGACGCATTCGTCGGGCTCGACTGGGGCGAGCAGCACCACCAGGTCCATGGCCTCGACGCCGGGGGCAGGACGATCCTCGAGGCGAGGGTGCCGCATGACCGTGACGGGCTCGAGAACCTCCGGGCGGCGCTCGCCGGTCTCGGGGAGGCGGCCCGGGTCGGCGTCGCCATCGAGCGGCGCGAGGGCCTGCTGGTCGAGCACCTCCTCGCGTGGGGCCACCCGGTCTACCCGGTCAACCCCAAGGTCGCGGCCCGGTCCCGCGAGGGGTACCGTGCCGCCCCGGTCAAGAGCGACGTGCTCGACGCGTACTGCCTGGCCGACCTGCTGCGCCGCCAGGCCGACGCGTGGCGGCCGCTCCGCCTGCCCAGCGAGAGCCAGGCCGAGCTGGCGGCGCTCGTGCGCGACCGGGAGCGCCTCGTCGCCGAGCACCGGCGCCTCCAGCACCAGCTCCGGGCGGCACTCGAGACCTACTACCCGGCGATGGCGCACCTGTTCAGCTCGATCGACCGCTCGATCACGCTCGCGTTCCTGCGGCGATACCCGGATCCGGCGGCAGCCGGCCGCCTCACGGAGCACCGGCTCGGGCGGTTCCTCCGTCGAGAGGGATACACCGGCAGGACCAAGCCGGCCGTCCTGCTCGAGAGGATCCGGCAGCACCCGGCGACGCCGAGCGCCGGGACGGACCGCGCCCGCGTCCGCAGCGCGCTCGCGCTCGCCGACCTCCTCGAGCACGTCACTGAGATCCTCGCCGGGTACGACGCCGCGATCGCCGGCGTCGCCGCTGATCACCCTGACGCCCTCGTCTTCGCGAGCCTGCCCGGCGCCGGGCCGGTGACCATCGCGACGCTGATCGCCGAGATCGGCGAGGACCGGTCCCGGTTCCCGACGCCCGGCAGCCTGCTGGCCGAGGCGGGCCTTGCGCCGGTCACGCGCCAGTCCGGTTCGTCACGGCGCGTGGTCTTCCGATACGCCGCCAACCACCACCTGCGAGCGGTCTGGAACCAGTGGATGCTCACCGCGATCAGGATCTCTCCCTGGACGCGTGCGGAGTACGACGCGGCTCGAGCTCGGGGCCAGAGCCACAACCGTGCCGTCCGATCGGTCGGCGCCCGCTGGGGCCGCATCCTCTGGCGCTGCTGGCACGACCGAGGCGCCTACGACCCGGCGCTCGACCGGCGGGCTCTCGTCGCCGCCTGAGCCGGGAGGTTGACAGAGGGAGTCTGCCGGGTGCACCTGCTGCGCGGCCTGCCGGTCCACGTGCCCAGGCACGCGGCGTCGATGGTCGCGGCATTCGTGCGCACCGTCTTCACCCAGCCCGACGAGCCCTCGGCCCGCGCCCAGCTCCGGGCGGTCGCCGAGCGCCTCTCGACGTCGTTCCCCAGGGCGGCCGACGCCCTGCTCGCCGCCGAGGACGACGTGCTCGCGTACCTCGCCTGCCCGCGGGAGCACTGGACCAAGGTGTGGTCGACCAACCCGCTCGAGCGGCTCAACCGCGAGCTCGCCCGGCGCAACGGGGTGGTCGGGATCTTCCCCAACCGCGACGCCCTCCTGCGCCTGGGCACGGCGCTCCTGGTCGAGCAGCACGACGAGTGGCTGACGATGGGCAAGCGGTACCTGCCCCAGGGCTCCATGACCCGCCTGCTGGGCGGCATCCCGGGCACCACCCTGTCGGAGCTGCTGAAGGAGGGCGTGGCCGTCTGAGAGTCGATCAGGCTGGAGGCCGACTTACACCACTTGACGGGACATGACCCCGAGCGGATGGCTGCCCCTCGAGGATTCGAACCTCGGCTCACGGATCCAAAGTCCGCTGTCCTACCGCTAGACGAAGGGGCAGTGCGCCGCGGACTAGGGTAAGCGATGAGGGCCGCCGCGGCGGCAGATCGCGGCGGATGCGTCATGCTTGGCCGATGATGACGACCGGCCACGAGCCCCTGCTGGAGCGAGCCAACCGCGTGCTCGCGACGTCCCCCCTGATCGACGGCCACAACGACCTCCCCTACGCCCTGCGCGAGCGCGTCGGCCTGCGGATCGACGAGGTCGACCTGCGGCAGCGCGTCGACGGCCTCGACACCGACCTGCCTCGGCTCCGGGAGGGCCGCGTGGGGGGACAGTTCTGGTCGGTCTGGGTCCCGCCCGAGCTCCCCGAGGGGTCGGCGCTGGCGATGGCCCTCGAGCAGATCGACCTCGTCCGGCGGCTGGCGGATTCGTACCCGGAGGCGCTCCGCCTGGCGGCGACGGCCGACGAGGTCGACGCGGCGTTCGCCGACGGCCGCATCGCGTCGATGATGGGGATGGAGGGCGGCTCGATGATCGCCAGCTCCCTGCCCGTCCTGCGCCAGGTCCACGCCGCCGGCGTCCGCTACCTGACGCTCACGCACTGGAGGACGACCCGCTGGGCCGACGCGGCCACCGACGCGCCGCGGCACGGCGGCCTGTCGCCGTTCGGAGTGGAGGTCGTGCGGGAGATGAACCGGCTCGGGATGCTCGTGGACCTGAGCCACGTGGCGCCCTCGACGATGGCCGCCGCGCTCGACGCCAGTGCGGCGCCGGTGATCTTCTCGCACAGCGGCGCGCGGGCCATCGCGGACCACCCGCGGAACGTGCCCGACGAGATCCTGCGGCGGCTGCCCGAGAACGGCGGCGTCGTGATGGCGGTCTTCCTGTCCGGGTTCGTCTCGGCTGACGGGGGGCATCGGTTCCGCGAGGAGGAGGCCGCCGAGGCGGCGTGGCACGCCGACCACCCCGACGCGACGCGCGACGGGGCGCGCGCGTGGCGCACGGCGTGGCGGGCCGCCCATCCCTCGCCCACGGCCGACCTGGGCCAGGTCGCGGACCACATCGACCATCTGCGCCGCGTCGCGGGTGTGGACCATGTCGGGCTCGGCAGCGACTTCGACGGCGGGGATCCCCTGCCGGTCGGGCTCGAGGACGTCTCGCGCCTCCCGCGGCTGGTCGCCGAGCTGCTCCGCCGAGGCTACAGCGACGACGACGTCCGCAAGGTCGCGGGCGGCAACATCCTGCGGGCGATGCGCCGCGCCGAGGCCGTGGCCGCGCGGCTGCAGGCCGAGCGGCCGCCTTCGGCCGCGACGATCGAGGAGCTGGACGGCGCCGGCGCCTGAGCCCTCGCCTCACGGCGCGACAGGGCGGCCCGCGACAGGGTCAGGGGTTGGGGGGAGTGGAGCGGAAGACGGGACTCGAACCCGCGACCCTCACCTTGGCAAGGTGATGCTCTACCAACTGAGCCACTTCCGCTCGAGAGCCGACTGGAGGTTGGTGCCGAGAGCCAGATTCGAACTGGCGACACCGCGATTTTCAGTCGCGTGCTCTACCAACTGAGCTATCTCGGCCCGGACCCGGGATCCCGCGGGAGCCCGTCGGCGCGGCGCAGGATACCACGGCCCCGGAACGGGCGTCCACCGCGCGGAGACGGCCTCAGCGCCAGCCCCGCCAGGTGAACCCGGGCGGCGTCTCGGGGGGCTCCGGCGGCTGGGGCGGCTCGCTCGGGGGCGTGGGACCGCGGGGGCCGGGGTCCTGCGCGTCGAGGCCCCGGAGCCGGGCGTTGACCACCGGCGCGTGGTCGCCGACCACCAGGCTCGGCGCGTCCACGGGCGCCTCGCCCGCCAGCTGGCGCAGGCGGTTGATCCGGTCGAGCACCGCCGGATGGGTGGAGAACAGGTCCGACGATTCGGCGGTGGCCGCCTTGACCGGGTTCTCGAAGTACAGGTGCTGCGTGGCGCGGTTCGCCACCTCGAGCGGCTCCGTGTCGAGGGCGATCTTGGCCAGCGCCCGCTCCAGGCCGTACGGGTTGCGGGTGAGCTCCACCGACGAGGCGTCGGCCAGGTACTCGCGCTGGCGGCTGACGGCCAGCTGGACCAGCTTGGCGGCGATGGGGGCGACGATCGCGAGCACCAGTGCGATGACCATCATCACGGCGCCGAAGCCGCCGGAGTCGCCGCCCGAATCGCGGCCCCGCCGGCGACCGCCGGCGATCCCGCCCCAGAACGTCATCCGCAGGAACATGTCGGCGATCAGCGCCACCGCGCCCACGAGCACGCCCACCATCAGCGAGAAGCGGATGTCGAAGTTGCGCACGTGGCTGAGCTCGTGGCCCATGACTCCCTGGAGCTCCTCGCGGTCGAGCTTCTGGAGCAGGCCCACGGTGATCGCGACCGAGGCGTGCTGCGGGTCCCGGCCGGTGGCGAAGGCGTTGGGCGCCGTGTCGTCGATGATGTAGACGCGCGGCATCGGCACGCCGGCCGCCGTCGCCATCTCGCCGACCACGTTGAACAGCTGGGGGGCGGAGTTCGCGTCCACCTCCCGGGCCCCGGAGGAGGCGAGCACCAGGGCGTCGCCCGCGTAGTACGCGAGCAGCGCGGCGGCGAAGCCGGCGGCCACCGCGATGCCCGCGGCCACCAGGCCGGTGTCGAGCGTCCCGCCCGCCGCCCCGCCGATCGCGAACCCGATCGCGCCGAGCAGCAGCACCACGACCAGCGAGAGCAGGACCGAGTTGCGGCGGTTGGCCGCGATCTGGCTGTAGAAGGTCGATGTCGCCATGGGTGTGGACCGCCGGGTCCGGCGCGGGACGGGCCGTGCGGCCGCCGAGGCCGGGCCGGGGCGCTAGTTGAGGCTCAGGTCCACGGCCGGGACGGCCTGCGCCTCGGGCTCGGCCGCGAAGAACTCACGCCTCGTGAAGCCGAACGCGCCCGCGATGAGGACCGCCGGGAACGTCTGGATGCCGTTGTTGTAGTCGAGCACGGTGGCGTTGTAGTGCTGCCGCGCGAAGCTGATCTGGTTCTCGGTCGTGCTCAGCTGCTCCTGCAGGTTCATCACGTTCTGGTTGGCCTTGAGGTCCGGGTAGTTCTCCACCACCGCGAACAGCGAGCGGAGGGCGCCGGTCAGGGCGTTCTCTGCCTGGGACTGGGCGGCCGGGCCCTGGGCCCCTGCCGCGATGGCGCTGGCCCGCGCCTCGGTGACCCTGGTCAGGACGTTCTGCTCGAAGGTCATGTAGCCCTTGACCGCGTTCACGAGGTTGGGGATGAGGTCGTGGCGGCGCTTGAGCTGGACGTCGATCTGGCTGAACCCCTCGTCCACGCGGTTGCGCTTCCCGATCAGGCCGTTGTAGATCCCGATGACCACCACCGCCGCGATGACGATGACAGCCAGCACGATGAGGAGCAGTTCCATGGTGTCCGTCTCCCTCGGCCCGGGGCCCATCGGACCCCCGTCCGGGCCAGCATAACGCGACCCGGCCGCGATGGCGGCGGTCGCGGACGGCGGAATGGTGGGCGGTGAGGGACTCGAACCCCCGACATCCTCGGTGTAGGCGAGGCGCTCTGACCAACTGAGCTAACCGCCCGGAACGACGAACGGGCGGCCCGTGGGCCGCCCGCGCGATGGTCAGGAGTGTGGTGCCCAGGCCGGGACTTGAACCCGGATGAGTTGCCTCATACGCCCCTCAAACGTACGCGTATACCAATTCCGCCACCTGGGCAGGTGTGCCGCTGCGATGCGCTGCGCACCGCGGGAGAGGGTGGTACCGAGGGAGGGAGTCGAACCCACACGACCTTGCGGCCACTAGTTCCTGAAACTAGCGCGTCTACCATTCCGCCACCTCGGCACGTCGAGAACCGGGCGGCCCGAAGGCTTACCGGCTCGCGGCGAGGCGCCATGCTAGCACATCCCAGAACCGGTCGCCCGTGCTCACGATGAGCCTCGGGGTGGCCCCGGAGAGGCCCCGGACCACCATCTGCTCGTCGGCCCAGACGACGGGCAGGACGGGCATCTTGACGGACAGCGCGGCCAGCAGCGCGCTCCACGCCGCCTTGCGCTTGGCCATGGTCCCGTACTGGCGCGCGGCCTCGAGCAGGCGGTCCAGGGCGGGGTCCTGGTAGCCGGATCGGTTCGACCCGCCCGACTGCACCTGCGTGGAGTCGAGCAGGGGGTACAGGTCGGGCTCCAGCCCCTCTGCGATGTCGAGGACGGCCGCGCCGAAGTCGCCGCTCTGGAGCCTCGCCGCGAGGTCGCTCCCGCTGAGCGTGGTCACGGTCACGGTCAGGCCGAGCTTCATCCAGCCGTCCTGGACCGCCGCGGCCACCGCCGCCAGGCGCGGGTTGACGTCGGACGGGACGGTGAGGAGCTCGATCTGGTACGGCGCCTTGGCCTTGGGCGCGGTCCACTTGCCGTTGGTGCGGGTCCAGCCCGCGGCCCGGAGGAGCTTGGTCGCCGCGGCCAGGTCGTACGGCGCGGCGGCGACCTTGGTGGGATCGTACGCCCACGACTCCGGCGGGATGAGCGCGTCGGCGACCCTGGCCTGCCCGCCGAGGGTCGTGGACGCGATCGTCGCCCGGTCGATCGCCTCGAGCAGCGCCGTGCGGACGCTGGGGTTCTGGAGCTCGGGGTGGGACGGGCGCAGGTTGAGCAGCACCGCCGAGAGCGTGGTCGTCGGGTAGTCGAGCAGGCTGGTCCCGGGGTCGGACGCGAGGGACTGGGTGGTGGCGGCGGTGAGGCCGGCCGCGCCGTCGATCTGGCCGGCGTTGAAGGCCGCGGCCAGCGCATCCTCGCTGTCGTAGAAGTCGACCTCGATCTGCTGCACCGGGCTCGCGTTGGGGTCGGGGGTCTCGGTCGGCGACGGCGTGGGCGGGGCGGTGGGCGACGGCGTGGGCGAGGCGGTCGGCTTGGGCGACGGCGTGGGCTTCGGACTGGCGGAAGGCCGCTTGGTGGCCGCCGCGAGCACCGCCGGCCCGGCCAGGAGGCCCGGCGTCCCGGCCCCGGAGGCATCGGGCCGTGACGCCCCGGACGCGCCGGCCGAGGGCGCGGGAGACGGGCTGCCCGAGACCGCCGGCGGAGCGCTGGCGCCCGGGGCCACCGAGCCCGGCGGCGAGCCGGGATCGCCCCGACCGGCACCGTCGGCCCCGCCCGACGCGCCCGGCGCGGCGCCGGCAGCGGAGGTGGCGGACGGCACCAGGACCGCGTGCGAGCCGTCCACCTGGACCAACTGGTAGGGCCCGGTCCCCACGGGGTGGAGCGCGAAGTCGCTCGAGGCGAGGTCGGCGTTCGCGATCACGCCGTCGAGCAGGTGGGCCGGCAGCAGCGGCTCCCGCAGGGCGGCCAGGAACCCGCCCACCGGCGAGCCGAGGGTGAAGCGGACGGTGTGGGTGTCCACCGCCTCCACCGTCACGTCGGCCCAGGCAGCCGCGAGGCCGCCCGAGGCCGCCGGGTCCTTGAGCGTCGAGATCGTGTACACGACGTCGGCGGCGGTGACCGGCGTGCCGTCCTGCCACACGGCGTCGGGCCGGATGCCCACCGTCCAGACCTGTCCGTTCTTGTCCTCGGCCCAGGACGCTGCGAGGTCCGGTACGAGCGTGTCCCCGGGGCCCGTCTTGAACAGGCCGCTGAAGATGAGCCCGACCAGCGTCCTGTCGGCCCTGGTGCGGGCCGTGATCGGGGTGATGGACGACGGGCGGCCGACGACGCCCTCTCGGTACACGACGGGGGCCGCCGGCGGGGCGGAGGGGGCCCCGCTGGGGGCGGCACTGCCGGTATCGGCAGGGACGGGCCCCGCGGGCACGCCGATCGCGAACGCCGCCACCGCGAGCACGGCGGCAAGGAGGCCCGTGACCGCGCGGTCGCGAACCCCCGCGGGCAGGATCACCCCTGCGACGCGAACGACACCAGCGCGAAGACGACGAACAGCACCAGCAGGACGATGGTGAACTGCCACAGCCGGCGCTCGATGCCGCGGCGGCTGCGGTAGACGGCAGAGTCACCACCGAAGGTGCCGGACAGCCCGGTGCCGCGCGCCTGCATCAGGATCGCGACCATGAGCGCGATGTCGAGGATGATCTGGCCGATCGCCAGGATCGGATTCACGGGTTGGTGGTCCTCCGAGGGGCTAACGGAGCCGGATGGTACCAGACCCCGGCCGCTTGACCGCGGCTCAGGCCGGGTCCAGCCTCGAGGTCCCGGTCATCCCCTCCCAGCGGGGCAGGCCGGCGAGCTCGAGGATGGTGGGCGCCACGTCGGCCAGCACGCCGTCGCGGAGGGACCGGCCGGCCAGGGCGCGGCCCATGCCCAGGATCGGCACCGGGTTGAGCGAGTGCGCCGTGACCGGGTTCCCCGCGGCGTCGCGCAGCTCGTCGGCGTTGCCGTGGTCGGCCGTGATGAACAGCACCGCCCCCGGGCCGCCGGCATCGGCCGCCTCGACGCGCTCCACGGCGTCGACCACCCGGCCGATGCACGCGTCCACCGTCTCGAGCGCCTTGATCGTCGCGTCCCACACGCCGGTGTGGCCGACCATGTCCGGGTTGGCGTAGTTCGCCACGATGAAGTCGTAGCGGCCCGACTCGATCGCGGCCACGAGCTCGTCGGTCACGCCCACGGCGCTCATCTCCGGCTGCAGGTCGTAGGTAGCGACCTTGGGGCTGGGCACCAGCCTGCGCTCCTCGCCCGGCCACGCCCGCTCGACGCCGCCGTTGAAGAAGTAGGTCACGTGGGCGTACTTCTCGGTCTCGGCCACGTGGAACTGCGTCCAGCCCTGCTCGGAGAACGCCTGCGCGAGCGAGCGCGCCTCCTCGGGCCCGAAGGCCACCTCCACCGGCAGGCCCGACTCGTACTCGCTCATCGTGGCCACCAGCAGGTCGCGCGGCGCGGGGCGCCCGGACGGCGAGCTGCGGTCGAAGGCGTCGAACGCCTCGTCCGCGAGCGCGTGGGTCAGCTGCCGGGCCCGGTCGGCCCGGAAGTTGAAGTGGACGATCGGGTCGCGGTCGCGGATCTGGCCGTCGGCCCCGTCGACCGCCGTGGGCACCACGAACTCGTCCGTCTCGCCCCGCCCGTAGGCGTCGCGGACCGCGGCTTGCGCGCTGGCCGAACGGCGGCCCTCGCCGTGGACGATCGCGTCGTAGCCCTGCTCGGTGCGCTCCCAGCGCTTGTCGCGGTCCATCGCGAAGTAGCGGCCGCCCACCGACGCGACCCTGGCGTCGGGGTGGGCCCGGGCGAGGCGCGCCTCCAGGTCGACCATGAAGCCGAGCGCGGAGCTGGGCGGCGTGTCCCGGCCGTCGAGCAGCGCGTGGACCTTCACCTGGGGCACGCCGAGGCGGGCGGCCAGCTCGACCAGCGCGACGAGGTGGCGGTCGTGGCTGTGCACGCCGCCGGGCCCGATCAGGCCCACCGCGTGCAGCCGCCCGGTCTCCCTCGCCCGCTCGCAGGCGTGGAGGAGCGCCGGCCGCTCGAAGAACGAGCCGTCCTCGATCGCGGCGTCGATGCGGGGCAGGTCCTGGAGCACGGGGCGGCCCGTGCCCAGGTTGAGGTGGCCCACCTCGGAGTTGCCCATCTGGCCCTTGGGGAGCGCCACGGCGTCCTCGCTCGCCCGGAGCACGCTGTGCGGCCACCGGTCGAGCAGCGCCCGCCAGCGGGGCATGGACGCGGCCGCGACCGCGTCCGCGTCGGCGGACCGGCCGATGCCGAACCCGTCGAGCACGACCAGGACGATGGGCCTCGGGCGGCGCGCCGCCGCCGTCACGAGGCGAGCCCCCGCGCCCTGGCGGTGATCCCGGCCCGGGCGGCGATGCCGGCCATCTCGTCGGGCTTGAGCGAGGCGCCGCCGATCAGCGCCCCGTCCACGCCGGGCTCGGCCAGGAACTCCTCGATGTTGGCGGACGTCACCGAGCCGCCGTAGAGCACCGGCGTCTCGTCGGCGCGGCCCCCCCACCCCAGCGAGCGCAGGCTCGCCCGGATCGACTGCGCCATGGCCTCGGCATCGGCGCCGCGGGCGTTCCTGCCGGTGCCGATCGCCCAGACCGGCTCGTAGGCGACCACCAGCCCCGCCGCCGCGAGCGCCTCGGGGTCGCGGCCCTCGAGGGCGCCCCGCAGCTGGCCGTCCACGACCTCGGCCGCGCGGCCGGCCTCGCGCTCGGCGAGCACCTCGCCCACGCACAGGATGGGCCGCAGGCCGCCGGCGACGGCCCGGTCGAGCTTCTTGCCGATCAGGGCGTCCGTCTCGCCGAACTGCGCGCGCCGCTCGCTGTGCCCCAGGATGACCCAGCTCGCGAGGCCGGCGAGCATGGGGACGCTCACCTCGCCGGTGAAGGCCCCGGCGAGCTCCTGGTGGACGTTCTGGGCCCCCACCGCGACGTCCTCGCCGGCCAGGGCGTCGCGCACCGCGGCGAGGCTCACGAAGGGCGGGCAGATCACGCGCGTCACGCCGGGCTCCCGGGTGCGCGCGGCGATCGTCCGGGCGAGCTCGCCGGCGTCTGCGGGGGTGGTGTTCATCTTCCAGTTGGCGGCAATCACGATCGGGCGCATGGCCGAATCATGCCAGAGGCGGGCGCGGGGCCTCCCTGCCCCTCGGCCCGGCGGTCCGCGCCGCTCGGCCCGCCGGCCCGTCCCCCGGGACCTCCCGCACCCTGCCGGATGGACGGCGGCGCTGCCGCAGCCCGACGCCGCCGTCGTCGTGGAGCGCCAGCCGCTCCAGCCGGTCGAGCGCCCGCTGCACGGCCGAGCGGTGCAGCTCCAGGCGGGCGGCGATCTCGGACAGCGAGGCCTCGGGCGTCTCCCGCCGCGCCTCGGCCACCGCCCGCACGGTCCGCGGCTGCTCGGTGAGCCTCCCATCCGCGTCGAGCTGCTCGATCGCGGCCAGCTGGCGCCCGGCCGCCGCCACGGACCGCTGGAGGTTGGCCGACTCGGCGTTGATGACCCGGTTGAGCTCGCCGCGCAGGCTGCGCGCCACGCCCCTCGCCTCGAGCTCGAGCAGCGCGGCGCTCGCCCCGACGTGCCCGAGGAAGGCGGTGATCGCCTCCGCGCTCTTCCAGGTCACCACGCCCGCCCCCCGCCGGATCCGCCACGACGCGGGCAGGCCGAGGTCCGCGAGGCGGTCCGCGAGCTCGCCCGCCTCGTCCGGGGGCACCACGAACTCCAGGTGGGCGCGCCCGGCGGCCAGGCTCAGCGACCCCCGCGCGAGGAACCGTCCCCGCAGCCAGGCGAGGCGGCAGTGGTCGGCGGACCCGTCCCAGCTGAAGTCCGCCGGCGGCAGCACGATCGTGTGGCGGACCGCACGCGAGCGGGAGGCGGCCGCGTGCCCTCCCAGCCGGATGGCGAGCCGCGCCACCGCGGGCTCGCGCGTCACCAGGACCGACCCGAGGCCGGCCAGCTCCGCGGCGCGGTCGCAGGGCCGGGCGGCGTCGACGGCCGCGACCTCGGCCCGCAGCGCCGCGACCAGGTCGCGGTCGGTCTCCGACATCCCCTAGGCGGTGCGCTCGGCGCGCGCGGCGCCGGCACGGCGGCGGCGGCCGCCCTCGCGGTCCCACGCCCGGATCACGGACGCGGCGAGGCTGGCCGGGTCGTGGCGGTGGGCGTTGCCGGGGTCCACGAGGTCGTCGAGGATCAGCCGGGCGGCAGACCCCCCCTCGGGGGGCCAGCGCAGCCGCACGGGCGAGCCGCCCCAGTCCGCCGGGGCGGCCGCGTCGAAGCGGTTGTTCGCGAGCACCAGGTCCGGCAGGTGGCCGGCGCCGTGGGCCGCCAGCGCGTCGAGGTGGTCCGCGAGGTCGTACCCGTGGGTCTCCCCGGCCTGGGTGGCCACGTTGCAGGCGAAGACCACCAGCGCGCCGGAGGAGGCGACGGCCTCCCGGATCCCGGGCACGAGCAGGGCGGGCAGGAGGCTGGTGTAGAGGCTGCCCGGCCCGAGCACCACGACGTCCGCCTCGGCGATCGCCCGCAGCGCGGCGTCGGTGGGGCGCACGGCCTCGGGGGTGACCCAGACCCGCTCGATGCCCGTCGTGTGGGCGATGCGGCTCTGGCCCTCGATCTCGGTGCCGTCGCGGAGGCGAGCGTGCATCGTGAGCACGGTGCCGGTGGCCGGGACCACGCTGCCGCGCACGGCGAGGACGCGGTTCATCTCGCGCACGCCCTGCTCGAAGTCGCCCGCCTCGAGCTGGACCAGGGCGGCCAGCAGCAGGTTGCCGACCGCGTGGCCGCCGAGGCCGGCCTCTGCCGCCGCGAACGGACCGTCCAGCGGCTGGCCGGCTGCGTCCGCCGCCGTCGCCTTGTCGGGCTCGGCGGGGGCGGCCGTCGCCGGTCCCGCGCCCGGGAAGCGGTACTGGAGCAGGCGGCCCATCAGGGGCTCGGAATCCGCGAGCGCCACGACGCAGTTGCGGATGTCGCCCACGGCCGGGATGCCCAGCTCGGTGCGCAGCACGCCCGACGACCCGCCGTCGTCGGCGACCGTCACGACCGCGGTGAGGTTCGAGGTGTACTCCTTGAGCCCGCGCAGGAGCGTGGACAGGCCGGTCCCGCCGCCGATCGCCACGATCCGCGGCCCCCGGGCGAGGAACCGCTTCTGGTAGATGACCTCGACCATGGGCTGGTCGCGGTCCCACAGGGCGAACGGGTCCAGGAGCGCCCGGACCAGGCGGTACGAGCCCGCCACGAACAGCACCGCGCCGACGCCGCCCAGCAGGATGCCCCGGAGCTGGTAGGGCAGGAACTGGAAGGTCACCAGGTTGACCAGCTCGCTCACGGGGTCGCTCGGGTCGAGCGACACGGCGAGCTGGCGGAGCAGGTGGGCGAGGCCCAGGGCGAGCACGACGAGGCCCACGAACGCGAGCAGCAGCCAGCGCTTGACCCCGATGCCGATCGTCAGCCAGCGGCGCAGGTTCACCGCTCCAGCTCTCGGTGGAACACCGAGACGGGCCCGAAGCCCCGATCCCGCAGCCAGGCGGCCAGCTCCTCGGTCATCACGATCGAGCGGTGGAAGCCGCCCGTGCACCCGATGGCGATGGTCAGGCGCGTCTTGCCCTCGCCGATGTAGGCGGGCACGAGCAGGTCGAGGAGGCCCTCGAGGCGCTCGAGGAACTGGGCCGCGATGGGCTGCGCCAGGACGTACTCGCGGACGGCGTCGGTGAGGCCGTTCTGGTGCCGCAGGGCCTCGATGTAGTGGGGGTTGGTCATGAACCGGACGTCGAGCACCAGGTCCGCCTCGAGGGGCACGCCGTACTTGAACCCGAAGCTGATCAGCTGGATCGAGAGCTGGTCGGAGTTCTGGACGTCGCCCAGGCGCGCGAAGATCCGCTCGCGCAGCTCGCGCAGCGACAGGTGGCTGGTGTCGATCACCACGTCGGCCTGCATCCGGATGTTCTCGAGGAGCGCCCGCTCCAGCCCGATGCTCGCGGCGATCCCCCGCTCGTCCGCCAGCGGGTGGCGGTGCCGGGTCTCCGAGAACCGCCGGATGAGGACGTCGTCGCTGGCCTCGAGGAAGAAGATCACGGGCCGGATGCCCCGCCCCTCGAGCGCGCCGCGCATCGCGCCGAAGGCGAGCGGGACGTCGCCGGCGCGCGCGTCGAGCACGATCGCGGTGTGCGCGAAGCGCAGCGGGTCCTGGGCGATCAGGTCCGCCAGGTCGCGCAGCAGCTCGCCCGGCAGGTTGTCCACGACGATGTAGCCCAGGTCCTCGAACAGCTTCGCCGCGGCGGTCTTGCCGCCGCCCGAGAGGCCCGTGAGGACCACGACCTGCTGGTCCCGGACGTCGTCGGCGCCCGCCGGGACCGCCGCCCCGGACTCGCCCGCGGGTCGCTGGTCGGCCGTCATGCCGCTGCGCCGTCCACGGCGTGCGCTACTTCCCCGTCCGCCTGATCACGAAGATGGTGCCCTCGAACAGGATGTACATCGTCGCGATCAGCGCCAGCGGGCTCACCAGGTCGCCACCGGGCGTGATGAGCGCGCCGAACACCGTGAACCCGAGGATGGCCTGGCGGCGGGCGCGGGCCAGGCGGTCGGAGGTGATGATCCCCACGCGGGACAGCGCGAACAGGACGATCGGGAACTCCATGACCAGCCCGAACACCAGGAACAGGGTGGTCACGAAGTCGAAGTAGGCCTCGGCCGTGATGAGGGGCTGGAGGTCGGTCGAGGAGAAGCCGATGAGGAAGCCGGCGGCGTAGGGCAGGATGAAGTACGCGATCCCGACGCCCAGGACGAAGAAGAACAGGGCGGCCGGGATCCACGGCCGCGAGATGCGCCGCTCCTTCTCGGTCAGGCCGGGCGCGATGAACGCCCAGCCCTGGTACAGGATCACGGGCATGCCCAGGATCACCCCGACCACGAGCGCGATCTTGACGTGGATCATGAACGCGTCGCCGAGGCCCGTGTAGTACAGCGGCTTGCCGCCCGGGATCGGGTTCTTGAGGATCGCGATGATCTGGTCGCCGAAGATGAACCCGACGACCGAGGCGACCAGGATCGCCAGGACCGCCTTGAACAGGCGGTTTCGCAGCTCGACGAGGTGCTCGACCAGCGTCATCTCGCCCGGCGCCGGCGAGGGCGCGGGCTCCGGACTGCCAGTCGGGACTGCGGTGGAGGTCACTGCGACCGGCAGCCCGGCGTCGGCTTCAGCCATGCGGCAGTCGCGGTCCCGGTTCGGCGCGATGGGTTACGCGCCGACCTCGGGCGCCGCCGCCTCGACCGGCGCGCTCATCGCCGGCTGCAGGGGCTCAGTCTCGACGGGCAGGGATTCGGCAGGAGCCGCAGCCGGGGCTGCTGCCACCGGCGCCGCGACCGGCGCAGCCTGCATGGGCGCCGGGGCCGGGGCCGGGGCCGCCTGCACGGGCGCCGGGGCCGGGGCCGCGGCCGGAGCCACCGACCCGGTCAGCGAGCCCGTGACGTCCTCGACCTCTGAGGCCGCCTTGCGGAACTCCTTGATGCTCTTGCCCAGCGCAGAGGCGACGTCCGGGAGCTTGCCGGGGCCGACGACGATCAGCGCGATCACCAGGATCAGGAGGAGATGGACCGGCGTCAGACCGAACATGTGGCACCTCGAGGGCGTGGAGCGGCGGTCTGGGCGGAGACCGACCAGAGCCGCCTCAGGGTAGCACAGCGAGCGTGGCCGACCACTCGGCCTGTCCCTGCTCAGTGAAACTGTCAGGGCCAACTGCTCAGTGATTTTGTCAGTCTCGCCCCATGAGGGAGACACTGACGTTGAACGCCAAGGAGCAGCAGCGCAGCGAGGTCGTGAGCCGC
>JAJYDP010000719.1 GCA_021777365.1 Chloroflexota bacterium
TGACGATCGGGGAGCTCTGGGCGATCGCGATCAGCCTGCGGATCATCCTGGTCGAGAACCTCCGCCGCCTGGCGGAGCAGATCGTGCGAGGCCGCGCGGCACGGCAGAAGGCGGACGAGCTCGCCGATAGGCTCCTCGGCCTTGACGCCGAGAGCTCACCGGTCGCCCCGGCGTCGCTGCGCCGGCTCCTGGCCCCGACCTTGCCCAGGGCCGGCCGAGTTCAGCTCTTCCAGCGACTGCGCGATCAGGACCCGGCGGTGACACCCGCCCTCGGTTGGCTCGAGGAGCTCCTCGCGGCCCAGGGGACCACCGCCGAGGAGCTGGTCCGCCTCGAGCACCAGCGGCAGGCCGCGATGAACGTGACCGTCCGGAACGTGATCACGAGCATGCGCCTCCTGTCCTGGTTCGACTGGGCCCAGTTCGTGGAGAGCGTCAGCCTGGTCGACGAGGTCCTTCGTGCACGAAGTTCGTTCGGGAACATGGACTTCGCGACACGAGATCGCTACCGGCACGCTGTCGAAGAGCTGGCACGGGGTTCGGGCCGGACCGAGGTCGAGGTCGCCCGGATGGCCGCGGCGATGGCGGACGCCGTGCCGTCGGCGGACGACGTCGAATCGTCCCTGGCGGCTGGACGCCGGGATCCGGGCTACTACCTGGTCTCCGATGGCCGACTCGCGTTCGAGCACGCTCTCCACGTTCGGGTGCCGTTGGCGGGCCGGCTGCGACGCGCCTATGTCCGGGGCGCCACGAGTGGCTATCTCGGGACGTTCGCGCTCGTCACGGCACTCATCCTCGCCGTACCGCTCCTGCTGTCCGGGAATGGAGGCGCCGCCGGTGCAGGCATCCTCGTCGTCGCGATCCTCGCGCTCGCCCCGGCCTCCGACCTCGCGATCGCCCTCGTCAACCGGACCGTCACCCACGTGCTGGGCCCGAGAACGCTGCCCCGGCTCGATCTTGACGATGGCGTGCCGTCCCGGCTGAGGACGCTCGTCGTCGTGCCGACACTCCTCACCAGCGAGGCGGATGTCGAGGCCCAGGTCGGCGACCTGGAGGTGCACTACCTGGGGAACCGCGAGGGCGATCTTCGGTTCGCCATGCTGTCGGACTGGCTCGACGCCCCGACCGAGCACGTCCCCGGCGACGACGAGCTCCTCGCGGCGGCGGCGGCGGCCATCGACCGGCTCAACGAGCGCCACGGCGAGGCCCCCGGGGGAGGTGCCCGGTTTCTGCTCTTCCACCGGAAGCGAACCTGGAACGAGGCCCAGGGCTGCTGGATGGGCTGGGAGCGCAAGCGCGGCAAGCTCGACGAGCTGAATGCCCTCCTGCGCGGCTCGACCACGACCCGCATCCTGACCTCCGGGCGGCCCGCGTCGACCCCACCGACGGACGTGCGCTACGTGGTCACGCTCGACGCCGATACGCGGCTGCCCCGGGGCGCGGTGGGCCGCCTCGTGGGGACGATCGCCCATCCGCTCAACCGGCCCACCTTCGATCCTGTTGCCGGCCGGGTGACCCAGGGCTACGGCGTGCTCCAGCCGCGGGTCACCTCGACGCTGCCGGCCGAGCGGGAGGCATCGATCTTCCAGCGCATCTTCTCCGGATCGGCCGGGATCGACCCGTATGCATCCGCCGTCTCCGACGTCTACCAGGACCTGTTCCGGGAGGGGAGCTTCACCGGCAAGGGGATCTATGACCTCGACGCCTTCGGCGCGGCGATGGCGGACCGGGTACCCGAGAACGCGCTCTTGAGCCACGACCTGTTCGAGGGCGTCTTCGCCCGGGCCGGGTTGGTGACCGATGTCGAGCTCTTCGATGAGTTCCCTTCGAACTACCTGGTCTCGGCGGCCCGCCAGCACCGCTGGGCGCGCGGCGACTGGCAGCTCCTGCCCTGGATCCTTGGACGGGCCCGCGACGCAACGGGCCGGCGGCGCCGGAGCTCGATCCCCGTCATCGCCCGCTGGAAGATGGTGGACAACCTGCGCCGGACCGTGTCCGCCCCGCTCACGCTGGCCACGCTCGTTGCGGCGTGGACGCTCCCTGCGATCTCGGCCGGCCTGTGGACCGCGTTCGTCCTGGCTTCGGTGATCGTCCCTGCGGCGCTGCCCGTCCTGGCAGGACTGCCGCCGCGGCGGCAGGGCATCTCCAAGCGCAGCCACCTGCGAGCCGCAGGCGCGGACGCCGCCCTCGCCGCGGCCCAGGTGGGTCTCGGCTTCACGCTCCTCGCGCACCAGGCGTGGCTGATGGTCGACGCTGTTCTGCGAACCCTGGCGCGGCTGTACGTCACCCGGCGGAGCCTCCTCGAATGGACGACCGCCGCCCAGGCCAAGGCCAGCCCCGACCTCGACCTCGCGGGGTTCTACCGGCAGATGGCGGGCGGCGTCGCGATCGCGGCCGCCACCGCGGTCCTCGTCCTCGCCGCGAAACCGGCTGCGGGCTGGATCGCCGCGCCGTTCGTCCTCCTGTGGCTGCTCTCGCCCCTCGTCGCCCGATGGGTCAGCCTGCCACCCCCCGAATCGGTGACAGAGCAGCTCTCGGCCGCCGACGTGGAGGCACTCCGCCAGACCGCCCGCCGAACCTGGCGCTTCTTCGAGACGTTCGTCGGTCCGGAGGACCACGGGCTGCCGCCCGACAACTTCCAGGACGATCCCGGTCCGGTCGTCGCGCATCGCACGTCGCCGACGAACATCGGGGTGTACCTGCTGGCGACCGTGACGGCTCGTGACTTCGGCTGGATCGGGACGCTCGAGATGGTGGAGCGCCTGGAGGCGACGCTCGCGACCATCGGCAGCCTCGAGCGCTTCCGCGGGCACCTGTACAACTGGTACGACACGCGCAACCTGCACCGGCTCGAGCCGGCCTACGTGTCGTCGGTCGACAGCGGCAATCTCGCCGGCCACCTGCTCGCGCTGTCCAACGCCTGTCGCCAGATGATCGACCAGCCGTTTCCTGTCGCCGCCGCGCTGGCCGGGATCGGTGACGCGATCGCGCTGACCCGGCAGGCTGCCGGCGCGATTGGCGACGACCGGAGAAGCCAGACGATCACCCGGCGGCACCTCGACGAAGCCCTCGAGCTGCCCGCAGGGGCCAGCGCCGTCGTCCCCGCGACGCCCGAGGCGTGGGCGGCCCGCCTGGGCGAGCTCTCCACCTACGCCCGAACGCTGTCGGACGTGGCGGCGGCCTTCACCGCGGAGCGCGGAG
>JAJYDP010000720.1 GCA_021777365.1 Chloroflexota bacterium
CGCGAACGCCGGTGATCCGCTGTTCACGACGCCGCCCGGCTGCCTCTTCCTGCACCAGGCGAGCTTCATCACCGGGCTCGGCCAGTTCGCCAACGAGCAGAAGCTGGTCGACTACAACTTCTTCCCGTTCCCGTCCATCACCCCGCAGTACGCCAACGCCGTCGAGGGCGCGGGCGACCTGTTCGGCGCATTCCACAACACGCCGCAGGCCGCGGCGCTCATGAAGTACCTCGTCAGCTCGCAGGCGCAGACGCTCTTCGTCGGCGGCGGCGAGTTCCTCTCGGCGAACAAGGGCGTCGCCAACTATCCCAATGCCATGAACCAGCGGCTCGGCCAGATCCTGTCGGGGGCGACGTCGTTCGTCTTCGACGCGTCCGACCAGATGCCGACACCGATGCAGACCGCCTTCTACAAGGGGCTGCTCCAGTACATCCAGTACCCGAGCCAGCTCGACTCGATCCTGCAGAGCCTGGACTCCACGCAGGCGAGCGCCTACACCACGCCCTGACGAACGGCTTCGCGAACCGCGCGGGCGGGGTCCTGCATCCCGCCCGCGCACCCACCGCACCGGAGGCATACCGATGGATCCTCGGCTGATCACGGCCGTGATCGTCGTGGTCGGCGTCCCCGCGGTCCTGGTCGGCTACATCGTGGCCACCGAGCAGGTCCTCCGGATCTTTCCGGGGCGCGTGCAGCCACGCATCCGGCCATGGCTCTGGCTCGCGCCGGCGCTCGCGTTCCTGTTCGTGTACCTGGTCTATCCAACCATCGGGACCGCCGTGCGCAGCCTGCAGGACCAGCTGGGCACGAAATGGGTCGGGCTGAACAACTATGCCTGGTTCTTCTCCGACAACAGCATGCTGAGCGCGCTGAAGAACAACCTGATCTGGGTGGTCCTGCTGACGGCGCTGACCGTCGGGTTCGGGCTGCTGATCGCGGTCCTGGTCGACCGGGTCCGCTACGAGTCGGTGGCCAAGTCCGTGATCTTCATGCCGCTGGCGATCAGCGGCACGGCGGCGAGCGTCATCTGGCTCTTCATGTTCTGGTATCAACCGCCGGGCGCTCCTCAGACAGGCACCTTGAATGCAGTCCTGGCGCCGCTCGGCGTCGGCCCGGTGCCGTGGCTCATCATCAGCAAGTTCAGCTTCAACACGATCCTCCTGGTGATCGTGACAACCTGGATGTGGACCGGCTTCTGCATGGTGATCATCTCGGCGGCACTCAAGAGCATCAACCCCGAGCTGCTCGAGGCGGCGCGCGTAGACGGCGCCAACGAATGGCAGGTGTTCCGCCGCATAATCCTGCCGCTGCTGACACCGACGCTGGCGGTCGTCGCGACCACGGTCGTCATCACCGCGCTCAAGGCGTTCGACATCGTCTACGTCATGACGAACGGCAACTTCGACACCCAGGTGATCGCCAACGCGATGTACCAGGAGCTGTTCCTGTACGGCAACTTCGGTCGCGGCAGCGCGATCGCGATCGTCCTGATGATCGCGATCATCCCGGTCATGGCGCTCAACATCCGCCGCTTCCAGGCGCAGGAGGCCATCCGATGACCAGCATCCCCGCGCCGAGGGTCGCGGCCGGGAGGACCGCCTCCGGGTACTGGGGCCGCCGCCTGGGCAGCCTGCCCACCCACCTCGTCGTCGGCTTCCTGATGTTCGTCTGGCTGATCCCGACCATCGGCCTCTTCATCAGCTCCTTCCGGCCCTCCCAGGCCGTCCAGTCGTCCGGCTGGTGGACGATCCTCTTCCAGCCCTCGCAGGTGACGCTCCAGAACTACGCGTACGTACTGGCGCAGAGCGGAATCTGGTCCGGCTTCATCAACAGCCTGTTCATCACGATCCCGGCCACGATCATCCCCATCTTCGTGGCCGCGTTCGCAGCCTACGCGTTCGCCTGGATGAGCTTCCCCGGGCGCAACATTCTGTTCGTGGCGATCGTGGGCCTGCTCGTGGTGCCGCTGCAGACCACGTTCATCCCGATCCTGGAGCTCTACGCGTCGATCCGCGTCAACTTCGGACCGATCCAGATCCCCAACGGGCTGAATGGCCAGTTCCTCGCCGTCTGGCTGGCGCACACGGGCTATGGCCTGCCGTTCGCCGTGTACCTGCTGCGCAACTACATGGGCGGCCTGCCGCGAGAGGTGTTCGAGTCGGCGTCGATCGACGGGGCCGGTCCCGTCACCGCCTTCTTCCGGCTGGCGCTCCCCATGAGCGTTCCGGTCATCGCCGCGCTCGCGATCTTCCAGTTCCTGTTCGTGTGGAACGACCTGCTGGTCGCCCTGATCTACATCGGTTTCGCGAACCCGCAGAACGCGCCCCTCACGATCGCCGTGGCGAACCTCGTGGGCAACTTCGGGAACGGCTGGTGGTACCTGGCTGCGGCCGCCTTCATCTCGATGGTGTTGCCGCTGGCCGTGTTCTTCGCGCTGCAGCGCTACTTCGTGCGCGGGATCGTGGGCGGCTCCGTCAAGGGGTAGGCGATCGCGATCCTTCCGGTCGGTCGCGGCGATCCTGGCGGCACCGGGCCGTCTGGCACCTCGCGCCGGGCAGGCCGGTCCTCCCATACTGGACCCATGGACGGCTCGGCACATGCCGGCGGAACGGGCCGCATCCGGCTTCGCTCCGCTGCCGCGCGCGCGACCGTCGCGCCGCTTCACGGTGGGCGTCTGGCATCGCTCCTGGTAGCGGGCCACGAGCTGCTCGTGACGTCCTCCGGCAACGTGTACGGCTGGGGCGCGTTCCCCATGGTGCCGTTCGCCGGGCGGATCCGGCACGGGCAATTGCGGTTCCGGGGCAGGACGTACGAGCTGTCCAGAACCATGCCGCCGCATGCCATCCACGGCACGCTGACCGACGTGGCCTGGGAGGTCGCAGCCGCGCCGACCGACGACGGCGTCGTCCTGGCGACGACCCTGCGCGCGCCCTGGCCGTTTCGCGGGCGGGTCGTGGAGCGGTTCCGGCTCGAGCCGACCGCGCTGCACGTAGACCTCGAGGTCGATGCCGAGGAACCGATGCCGGCCTGGGTCGGCTGGCACCCGTGGTTCCGGCGGCACGTCGAGGGCGCGACGGGCGAGCTCGAGCTGTCGGTGGACCCGGGCCGCATGTACGCGCGGGACGGGGAGGGGATCCCGACCGGGTCGACGGCGCGGCCCTCCTCCCGGCCCTGGGGCGACGTGTTCGCGGATCTGC
>JAJYDP010000034.1 GCA_021777365.1 Chloroflexota bacterium
CGCGAGGACGGCGCGGTGCGCGTGGCGGACCTCGTGCGGGAACTCGGCGTGTCCGACATGACGGTCCGGCGGGACATGGAGTTCCTCCACGCGCGGGGCTTGATCGAGAAGGTCCACGGGGGTGCCACGGCGGTGCCCGGCAGCGCCCTCTTCGAGCCCGGGTTCGCGGCCAAGTCCGCCCTGCAGCAGGCGGAGAAGGAGGCGATCGCCGAGGCGGCGGCCGCCCTCGTCGACCCCGGCGTGGCGGTCGGGATCTCCGCCGGCACCACCACCTACGCGATTGCACGGCGGCTGGCCGACGTCGCGGGCCTGACGGTGGTCACCAACTCGATCCGGGTCGCCGACGTCCTGGGCGACCCGCGGCAGGCCGGCCAGACCGTGGTCCTCACCGGCGGCGTGCGGACCCCGTCGGACGCGCTGGTCGGACCCTTCGCGGTCTCGGTCCTGCAGAAGGTCCACCTGGACCTCGTCTTCATGGGTGTCCACGGCATGGATGTGCGCGCGGGGTTCACCTCGCCGAACCTGCTGGAGGCGGAGACGAACCGGGCCATGGTCGAGGCCGCGCGGCTGCTGGTGGTGGTGGCAGACCACACCAAGTGGGGCGTGGTGGGACTGAGCTCGTTCGCGCGACTGGACCAGGCGGACATCCTGGTCACGGACTCCGGCCTGGATCCCGCGGCACGCGATACGCTGGCCTCGCACGTCCACCAGCTGGTCACGGCAGAGCCAAGGATCGCCGTCGCGACGCGTGTCCCGGGCGGGTCCGACGGAGACGAGGGCACCCGCTCCAATGGCGCCGGGACGGCCGCCGGGGACGGTGCGCTGGTGGGCGGTGGGCCGCGGGGGTTTGCGCCCGGTGGGGGCGCGGCCCCGTGACCGACACGATCACCAGGGCCGAGACGGGCCGCCGTCGCGGCCCGCGCTCGCCGGCGATCTTCGCGCAGCCGCACCGGCGCTACAACCCGCTCCTCGACGAGTGGGTGCTCGTGTCGCCGGAGCGCACCCGACGGCCCTGGCAGGGCCGCGAAGAGACGCCCCCGCCGGAGCACCTGCCCGCCTACGACCCCAGCTGCTACCTGTGCCCCGGCAACGCGCGGGCCAGCGGCAAGCGGAACCCCGCGTACGACGAGACGTTCGTGTTCACCAACGACTTCGCCGCGCTGCGCCCCGACGTCTCATCCGAGCGCGTGGAACGGGGCCTGCTGGTGGCGGAGGGAGAGCCGGGCACGTGCCGCGTCATCTGCTTCTCCGCCCGGCACGACCTGACCATGGCGCGGATGAGCCAGGCCGAGGTGCGCAGGATCGTCGACGTATGGGCGGGTCAGACTGCCGAGCTGGGCGCGGAGTACCGCTGGGTGCAGGTGTTCGAGAACCGCGGCGAGACCATGGGCGCGTCGAACCCGCACCCGCACGGGCAGATCTGGGCCGGGACGGCGCTCCCGGTCGAGGGCGCGCGGGAGGACACGGCGCAGCGTGGCTGGCATGACGCGAACGGGACGCGGTTGCTGCTCGAGTACGCGTCGCAGGAGCACGGCGGGCCGCGCGTGGTGGGCGAGGACGACGACTGGCTGGTGCTCGTGCCGTTCTGGGCGGTGTGGCCCTTCGAGACGCTGGTGATCCCGAAGCGACCGGTGGGGCGCCTCCCGGACCTCGACGATGGGCAGCGGGAAGCGCTGGCGCGGGCGCTGATCGACCTCCTCGGCCGGTACGACACTCTGTTCGGGGTCCCGTTCCCGTACTCGATGGGATGGCACCAGGCGCCGTTCGATCCCGCACCCCACGACCACTGGCAGCTGCATGCACATTTCTATCCGCCGCTGCTCCGGTCGGCAACCGTGCGCAAGTTCATGGTCGGCTACGAGATGCTTGCGGAGACGCAGCGTGACCTGAGCGCCGAGGACGCGGCGGCCCGACTGCGCGCGATTGCGACCGTGGCATCGCCGGCCGCATCGAGGCGCAGCCAGACGGCCGTCACGCGCTGACGGGATCCCGCCGCCGCGGCCCCAGCGCCGCCCGCGCTCAGCCGGCGGAAGTGTGCGCCAGCCGCGATCCTTCGCCGCTCCCGCGCCGCGCGACCCGGCGGAGGGCTGCGCGGTCGCGAACCTGGCCCTGTCCCTACGCCGCGGCGAGCTGGCGACTCGCCAGCGAGAGACCGCTCGCGTCGTCGAAGAGGTGCACCCGGTCCATCGAGACCCGCAGGTCGAGCACGTCGCCGGGGCGCACGCGCGCCGACGAGCTGACCAGCGCGATGATCTCCTGGGAGCCGGCCGTCAGGTGGATCTGCTCCTCGTCACCCAGGTACTCCACCACGTCGGCGGTGGCGCGCAGCGTCGCGTCGCCGGGCTTGGCCTCCCCCAGCTCGAGGTGCTCCGGGCGGACGCCCACGGTGATCCTGTCACCCGCGATGGCGGCTACCGAATCCTTCAGCCGGTCGGGCACCGGGAACGTGAAGTCCGCGTTGGTGAGCTGGACGTGCCCCTCGCGGCGGGTGGCCGTCATCTCGATGAAGTTCATGGCCGGTGAGCCGATGAACCCGGCGACGAACTTGTTGACCGGGTGGTCGTACAGCTCCTGGGGCGGCCCCACCTGCTGCAACAGCCCGGCGCTCATGACGGCGATCCGGCTGCCCATGGTCATGGCCTCGATCTGGTCGTGCGTCACGTACACGAACGTGGTGGCCAGGCGCTGGTGGAGGCGCAGAATCTGGGCCCGCGTCTGGGCGCGCAGCTTGGCGTCCAGGTTCGAGAGCGGCTCGTCCATCAGGAACACCGCGGGCTCGCGCACGATGGCGCGCCCGAGGGCCACGCGCTGGCGCTGGCCGCCGGAGAGCTGCTTGGGCTTGCGGTCGAGCAGCGTGCCGAGGTCGAGGATCTTGGCTGCCTCCTGCACGCGGCGCTCGATCTCGGGCTTGGGCACCTTGCGCAGCTTCAGGCCGAAGGAGAGGTTGTCGCGCACGCTCATGTGGGGGTACAGCGCGTAGCTCTGGAACACCATGGCCACGTCGCGGTCCTTGGGCGCCAGGTCGTTCACCACGCGGTCACCGATCTTCAGCGTGCCCTCGGAGGCCTCCTCGAGCCCCGCGATCATGCGCAGGCTGGTGGTCTTGCCGCAGCCCGAGGGCCCCACCAGGACCAGGAACTCCTCGTCGCGGATGTCGAGGTTGAGGTCGCTGACGGCGACCACGTCACCGTAGCGCTTCCACACGTGGTCGAACGTCACCGTTGCCATTGACGCAACCTCATCGTCACGCTGCTGTGCAGGACCCGGGGGTCATCCGCGGGATCGTACCACGTGGTTCCACTGGCCCAGCCGTCGCCTGCGCAGGCACCCTCGCCGGCGCGGGCCTGCGCCGACGCCGTCCGCGGCCGGCTCCGCTCACGCAGGCTGCCGCGCCGATACACTGCCGGGCGGAGGGTCGCGCATGCTCGATATGGACCTGGTCGGATGGATCGTCGTCGGCTTCATCGCCGGCGGGTTGTCGGGGCTGCTGGTGCCGGGGCGAGCCGCCCGTGGATGCCTCGCCAACATCCTCGTCGGCGTGCTGGGCGGGATCGTCGGCGGGTGGCTCGGACGGCAGCTCGCCTTCGGGGACCCGCGGGGCTTCCTCGCCGCGGTGGTGGTCGCGCTCGCGGGTGCCGTGATCGTCCGTCTCGTCATCGAGGCGCTGGCGCCCCACGACGGCCGGCGCTGAGCCCCATGGCTGCGTGCGGGAAGGACGCGGCGACGCCGGCCGGGCATGTGCCTGCGGGGCGGGCACACGGGCCTGCGAGGCGGACATGAGACCGCTTCGCATCGTGCCGGGGTCACCCGTGGCCGGGGAGGCCGTGGGAGCCGTGCTGACCCGCGACGTGATCGTGGGGGGCGAACGCTGGTCGAAGGGTCGGCGCCTGTCGGCGTCGGACGTTTCACGGATCGCGGATCCGGCGACCGGCGCCGACCTGGGGGCGCGCGGGCGCGAGCCGGGTGCCGCGCCGGGGTTCACGGCGCTCATCCTGGATCCCGACGAGGTGCACGAGGACGAGGCAGCCGCGCTCCTGGCGCGGGCGGTCGCCGGTGCCGGGGTGCAGCTGCGGGGTCCGGTCGAGAGCCGGGTGGACCTGGTGGCATCCGCGGACGGAGTGCTGCACGTGCGTACCGCGGACCTGGAGCGGCTGGACCGGATCGACCCGCTGCAGGTCTTCACGCTGTATGACGGCCAGGCCGTCCACGCCGGCGACGTGGTCGCGAGCGTCAAGATCGGCCCGCATGCGGTCAGCCGGGCCGTGCTCCGACGTGGCCTCGGACTGGTGGAGCGTGGCGGGCCGCTGGTCCGGGTCGCGCCGTTCGTCTCGCGCCGCGTGGCAACCGTGGTCAAGGAGTCGGTCCGCCCGCTGGCACGCGAACGGTTCGAGCGCGGGATCGCCGCTCGAGTCGGATCGCTGGGCTCCGGGCTGGCCGGGATCGGGTACGTCGCGGACGATCCGGACGCGGTGGAGGCGGCACTACGGCCGCTGGTACGGGGCTCCCGGCGCGTGGACGTGATCCTGACGGCTGGAGCGGCCTCGACCGATCCGACCGACCCGTTCTTCGTGGCGATCGACCGACTCGGAGGGCGCGTCGTGCGACACGGCGTTCCGGCGCACCCCGGCTCGATGGTCTGGCTCGCCCGCATCGGCGCGACCGACCTGCTCGGGCTCCCCACCTGCGGGGCGTACTCGAAGGCGACGGCCGCCGACCTGCTGCTGCCGCGCCTGCTGACGGGGGAACGGGCGAGCGCGCGGATGGCGGCGTCGCTGGGACACGGCGGGGTGCTGGTCCGGGCGATGCGGTTCCGCTTCCCGGTGTACGTGCGGGAGCTCGACGCGCCGGAGGCAGGGCCGGCGGGATCGCCGGGCCACCGCCCGGCATCAGGCAGGATCGATGGCGGTGCGCCAGACTCATGGCCTGGTCGCCACCGGGAGGCGCAGGCATGAAGGAGCTCGTCGACACCCTCGCCGCATGGCGGGCCGAAGGGGCGGAGATCGGCCGCGCGGTCGTCGTGCGGACGTTCGGCTCGTCGCCGCGTCCCGAGGGCGCGGTGCTGCTGCTGGCGTCGGACGGCCGGGTCGCGGGTTCGGTGAGCGGCGGGTGCGTGGAAGGCGCCGCCGCCGAGCAGATCGAGCAGGCGCGGGCCACCGGGCGTTCCCGGGTGATCCGCTACGGGATCAGCGACGAGCAGGCCTGGGACGTTGGGCTGGCCTGCGGCGGCACGATCGACGTGCTCGTCGAGCCGCTGGTGCGGCCCGAGCTGGTGGAGGCGGCCCGCGTGGCAGCGGGGTTGGAGCCGAACGGGATCGACGGCGCGCGTGCCGTCATCACGCCACTTCCCGGGGACACGCCGGTTCCCGAGGTCGGGCCCCTCGAGCCCGTTCCCGGTGAGCTGCCGGCGCCGGTCCTGGTCGCCTGGGAAGACGGGCGCCTGGATGGGACGGTCGGCGATCCGTCGCTCGACGCGGAGCTGGTGCGACTGGCGATCGATGCCCTCGCGCGCGGCACGTCGCGGACCGTCTCGCTTGGTGGCCGCTCGTTCTTCGTGGAGTCCTTCCCCGCACGCCCCCGGCTCGTCGTCGTCGGCGCCGTGCAGGTCGCGATCCCGCTCGTGGCGATCGCCCGCACCCTCGGCTACGAGACGGTCGTGGTCGACGGACGGCCGGCGTTCGCCACCCGCGAGCGCTTCCCGGACGCGGACCGGCTGGTGGTCGGCTGGCCGGACGAGGTGGCCGACGAGATCGGGCTGGGGCCTGCGGACGCGGTGGCGGTCCTCTCGCACGACGTGAAGTTCGACGAGCCGGCGATCGTGGCGGCGCTCGGTCGGGGGTGCCGCTACGTCGGGGCGGTCGGCTCTCGGAAGACGCAGGTCGACCGGCGGGCGCGGCTGCGCGCGGCAGGCTGCACGGACGAGGACGTGGCCCGGCTGCGCGGACCCATCGGCCTGGACCTGGGCGGTCGAGCGCCGGCCGAGACGGCGCTGGCGATCATGGCGGAGGTGGTCGCGGCACGGCACGGCGGCACCGGCCGGCCGATGGTGGAACGGGCGGCGAGAGGCGCCGCGCCGCCGTCCCCACAGCCCGCCGAGCAGCCCACGGCGCGGCCCGCGGCTGCCGGCTGAGATGGACCGGGTCCGGGTCAGCGCGCTCGTCCTGGCCGCCGGCGCGTCCGAGCGGTTCGGGGGCGTCAAGACGCTGGCGCGGCTGGGCGGCCGACCCGTGCTCCAGCACGTGCTCGACACCGTGGCCGCGATCGGGTTCGGCGACGTCGTGGTGGTGCTCGGCGACGCGCCGGCGCAGATCGAGGCGGCGATCGGGTGGCGTGGCGAGCGACGGGTGTGCAACCCCGACCCCGGGGCCGGGCTCTCGAGCTCGCTGCGCGTCGGGATGGCGGCGCTGGCGGAGGGGACGGAGGCCGCGCTCGTGCTGCTGGGTGACCAGCCGCTCGTGCGAGCCGACGTGATCGAGGCGCTACTGGGCGCGCTCCGTGACGGCGGACGTCCGGTGGTGGTTCCTCGGTATGCGGGCGGGGGTGGCGCGAACCCCGTGCTGATCGCCCGCGCGGCGTGGCCGCTCGCGCTTGGGGCCACGGGCGACCGCGGGCTCGGCCCGGTGCTGCGCGTCCACCCGGAGCTGGTGCACGAGGTGGCGGTGCTGGGCGCGAACCCCGACGTCGACACGCGGGGGGACCTGGCGGCGCTCGAGTGGGCCGAGCGCGTGCGCGCCAACCGCGAGCAGGTCGACCGGGTGCGCGAGGTGCCGGACGACCCGGACTTCTACGCGCCGCTGACCGCCCGGTTCCGCGACGACCCGCGGCGCTCGGGCGACGACGTCCTCGACGTGCTCCGCTCGCTCGTCCGTCCCGGCGAGACGTGGCTCGACATCGGCGCGGGAGCCGGCCGGTACGCACTGCCGATCGCGCTCCTCGCGCGGGAGGTGATCGCGGTCGATGCGTCGGCCGGGATGCTGGCTGCGCTGCGCGAGAGCATGGCGGAGCATGGGATCGGAAACGTGCGGATCGTGCACGCCCGCTGGCCGCTCGAATCGGGTGGGCCGGCGGCAGGCGGACCGGACGCCGCGCCGGTCGGACTCCTCGCCGACGTCGCGCTCATCGCCAACGTCGGCTACGACATCGAGGCGATCGGATCGTTCCTCGACGCGATGGAGGCCTCCGCGCGGCGGATGTGCGTCGCCGTGCTGATGGATCGCCAGCCGGCGTCGATCGCCGAGCAGTTCTGGCCGGCCGTGCACGGCGAGGCACGGGTGCCTCTCCCCGGCCTCCCCGAGTTCCTGGACCTGCTGCACGCCAGGGGTGCCTCCCCGGCGCTGGCGGCGCTGGAGCGCGCGCCGCGTGGCTTCCCCGATGAAGAGACGCTCGTCGAGTTCATCCGCCGCCAGCTGTGGGTCGCCGGCGGCGGCGCGAAGGACCGCCTGCTGCGCGAGCTGATCCGGGCCCGGCTCGTCGGTCGGAATGGGGGCGTCGGGCTCCGCGGGCAGCATCCGTCGAGGGTGGCCGTCGTGCACTGGGGTCCAGGCGACGGAGGTCCGGGCCAGGGATCAGCGTGACCGCCGGCGCGGTCGATGCGACGGCGTCGATGGCCCTGGTCGACGGCACGGACGGCTCCACGGTCATGGACTGGGTGGCGGACGTCACGATTGCCGGTACTATCACCTCCGTCGGTGCGCGCCTGATCGAGGGACGGCGAACAAGATGATCGGCCAGACGTTCGGCTGCATGCGGGCGAAGCTCGAGGAGCCGGCCGCGCTTCCGGCGAGCTGAGCGCCTCGCGCCGCCGCACGCTGGACGAACCGACCGCCGCCATGGCCACGACCCCCGCCGGCCTGGACGACCGTCCGAGCGACCGTCTCGGCCGTCCCCTTCACGACCTGCGGATCTCCGTCACCGACCGCTGCAACTTCCGCTGCACGTACTGCATGCCGCGGGAGGTCTTCGGCCGCGACTACGCGTTCCTGCCGCGAGCCGAGATCCTGACCTTCGAGGAGATCGCAAGGCTGGCCCGACTGTTCGTCGGCCTCGGGGTGAGCAAGCTGCGCGTCACCGGCGGCGAGCCGCTCGTGCGCAAAGATCTGCCTGACCTGATCCGCCAGCTGGCCGCGATCGGCGGCGTCCGGGACCTTGCGCTGACCACCAACGGCGCCCTGCTCGCGGCCCAGGCGGGCGCGCTCCGCGAGGCCGGCCTCCACCGCGTCACGGTCAGCCTGGATTCGCTGGACGACGCGGTGTTCGGCGCGATGAGCGGGGTTGACTTCCCGGTGGCGCGCGTGTTGCAGGGGATCCGCGCCGCGCAGGAGGTCGGGCTGGAGCCCGTCAAGGTCAACGCGGTGGTGAAGCGCGGCCTGAACGAATCGGGCGTCCTGCCCCTGGCGCGGTACGCGCGGGACCACGGCCTGATCCTGCGCCTGATCGAGTTCATGGACGTGGGGCAGTCCAACGGGTGGCGGCTGGAGGACGTGGTGCCGGCCGCAGAGCTCGTCGAGACGATCGACGCCGAGTTCCCGCTCGAGCCGGAGCCGCCGTCCTACCCGGGCGAGGTCGCCGCGCGCTGGCGGTACCGCGACGGGGCGGGCGAGATCGGCGTGATCGCGTCGGTGACGCAGCCGTTCTGCGGCGCATGCACGCGCGCGCGGCTGTCGGCGAAGGGCGAGCTGTTCACGTGCCTGTTCGCGGCCTCCGGGGTGGACCTCCGGGCGCTGGTCCGCGGTCTCGCTTCGGACGAGGAGATCAAGGCGGCGATCGCCGGGAGGTGGCGCAGCAGGGCGGATCGCTATTCCGAGCTGCGGTCGGCCGAGACGGCCGGTCTGCGCCGGGTGGAGATGTTCGCGATCGGGGGCTGAGGCGCGCGGGCCTCGGCCGTCGCGCGGTTGACGGCGAACGCGTCAGCGCCGAAGCTCGATCCATGGACGCCGACGACCCGGTGCCGCAGGCTCTCCTCGAACGATTGGCCGCGGACATCCGCGCCGTCCTCGGGGGTGACCTGGTCGGGCTCTACCTCTATGGATCGTCGGTGTCGGGTGGCTTCGATCCGGGGGTGAGCGACCTCGATCTGGTGGCGGTGACCGCGGATGGGATCGAGGGGATCGACCTCGTCGGTCTCGGGCGGATGCACCGCGACTTCGTGCGCCGCAACCCTGAGTGGAGGGAGCGGATCGAGGTCGTCTACGTCGGACGGGCGGCGCTCTGGTCATTCCGGACGAGCCCCGGTCCACTCGCGGTGATCAGCCCCGGCGAGCCGTTCCACGTTCGAGAGGAGCGGGTCGTCGCGTGGCTTCAGAACTGGTACCTCGTGCGGGAGACCGGGATCACCCTGTACGGGCCCTCCGCCGCGACGCTCGTCCCGCCGATCGTCTGGACCGAGTTCGTGGCGGGGACGGTGCGCTATGCCAAAGAGCTTCGTGACCGGGACTTCGAGGAGGCCAGTCCCGGGGCCCTTGCGTACGCCGTGCTGGCCGTGTGCCGGGCGCTCCGGACCGTCCGCACGCAGACGCACGGCTCGAAGCAGGAGGCCGCCGCCTGGACGCGGGAGCGGATGCCTGACTGGGCCTGGCTCATCGATGCCGCACTTGGCTGTCGGCTGTCACGAGGAGCGTCCGGCTTCGACGACGTGCGGACGCGCGCCGCCGGCATGAGGTTCATCCGGCTCCTCGGCGACGAGATCACGGGCACCGCCTGGGCTGGACCGCCGCAATCGGCCGCGTAGGACCGCCGCCGCGACGCATCGCCAACCGGTGCGACGCGCAAACCCGGGCCACCCGCCTGGCGAGAAGGACCGGCGCCGGAGCGACGTCGGGCCGACCCTCAGTCGGTGCAGCGCAGGCCCGCCCGGGGAACCGTGCGGTAGAGCAGGTACGCGTCCACCGCGTCGCGCGCGCACGCGCTCACCAGGTACCCGGTGTGCCCCTCGCCGACGCGGGTGACCAGGACCGCGGAGGGGAGCTGCCGCGCGACGTCCTGTGCCCAGGCATAGGGCGTGGCCGGATCGCCGGTCGATCCCACCAGCACGATCGGCGGGGCGCCCGGTGCCGTGACCGGGGCGGGGACCCGGTCCGGTGGCGTGGGCCAGTAGGCGCACTCGACGTCGTTGAACGCCAGCAGCCGCCCGACGCGCGGCGCGACCGCGGTGAACCGCGTGGCCAGCGTGCTGTAGGCGGCGGGGTTACGGGGCGACGGCCAGTCGAGGCATGTGACGGCGTAGTAGGCGTCGACCAGGTTGGAGTACGAGCCGTCGGGGTTGCGGCCGCGGAGCGGGTCGCCCAGGAGGAGCATGAGGCTCGCGTCGCCGGCCCGCGCCTGCGCAAGCGCTTCGGCGAGCACGGGCCAGGCCGCCTGCGCGTAGAGCGACTGGGTGACGGCCTCCCACGCCTGTGTGGGTCCGACGGGTTCGCGGTTCGTCAGCCGCGGCGTGGGCACGGGGTGCCGGTCGATCTGGCGCATGAGGGTGTCGAACGCGGGTCCCGGCCGCCCCCCGGAGTAGAAGGCGCAGGTGGGGTGGGCTGCGCAGTCGGCCAGAAACCGGTCGAGCGCCCCCTCGAACGCGACGGCCTGGTCCTGACGGAAGGTGGCTTCGCCGAGGCTCGGGTCCACCACGCCGTCCAGGACGAGGGCGCGGATGTGGGTCGGGAAGAGCGACGCGTAGTCCTCGCCGATCAGCGTCCCGTAGGAGAACCCCAGGTAGGTCAGCATCGCGTCTCCCAGCGCGGCACGGACCTGGTCGAGGTCGCGGGCGACGTCCGCGGTGGAGAGATACGGCAGGAGGTCGGCGTTGCGCTGCCCGCATTGCTGGGCGAACGCCTTCGCCCCGTCGAGCAGGTTGGCCAGCTCGGCCGGAGTGTCCGCGGTCGAGTCCTCCGGGATGAAGTGGTCCAGGTTGTCCACGCAGCGGATGGGAGTGCTGGCTCCCACGCCGCGTGGGTCGAAGCCGACGACGTCGAACCGGGCGAGGACCTCGGGCGGGAAGATGGCGGTGGCGTCCTGCCGCACGAAGTCGATGCCGCTCTCGCCGGGCCCGCCCGGGTTCACCACCAGCGAGCCGATGCGGTGCGCCGGATCGGTGGCCGGGAGGCGGACCAGGGAGAGGCGCACCGTGGGGCCCGCGGGGTTGGCGTAGTCCCGCGGGACGTCGACGATGCCGCACTGGAACCCATTGCCGCAGTCGCTCCATGCCACGGGCGGCTGTGGCGCCAGCGTCGGAATGGGGGTGGGGGAGGGGGAGGAGGCCGGGCCGGCCCCAGTCGACGCCGCCGCCTGGGCCGGCGGCGGCGGCGTGGGACGGGCGGTGGACGCGCAGGCCGTCGCCAGCAGCGCCACCGCGACCGCCAGCGCACCGAGCGCCGGACCGTGCTTCCCCGGACGCGTGGCGTCGCGCATGGGCCGACTGTACCGGATGGTGGTTCTGCTCGGCCACGTTTCAAACGCGTTGCAGGCAGCGGAGGCCGGGTTCGCCTCGTCCCTGATCCGGCAGCTCGGCCCCGGGAGCCGAGCCGGCCGTCGAGGCCGGGGCCCGCCTATCGACCCGCCAGGTCCGCGACGAGCGGGCCCATCGCCTCCATCGCATGCGCGGGGATGGCGTAGTAGCTGATCCCCAGCCGGTCGCGTCGCCGCTGCAGCAGCTCGCGCAGCTGCGCGCGCGTCCCGTAGAGGACGTACGGCGTTCCGATCAGCCCGGCTCCGGCTGCCTTGAGCGCCGCGAGCAGCGACGCGTGGACGGGCCGGCCGCTGCCGACGAGCCCGGCGTCCGCGACGATCACGTTGAGCTCCAGCTCCTCGAAGCGCGGACCGGCCGCCTCGCGCAGGATCGCCACCTTGCGGCTGGTGGCCGTCTCGGTCGCCTGCCGTACCAGCGGGCGGCCGCGCGCGTTGAACTGCGGAAGCATGGCGACGATGTCGGCCTCCCGCGCCGCCAGGCGCAGCATGCGTGGACCGCCGCCGCCGACGAGCAACGGTGGACGCGGGCGCTGGGCGGGCGGTGGCGCGACCCGCGCGCCGGCCATCCGGTAGTGGGGGCCCTCGTGGTCGACCGTCTCTCCCGACAGCAGCCGCTTGACAAGGGGCAGCGCCTCCTCCAGCCGGTCGATCCGGCGCGGGGCGGGGTCGTACGGCTGCCCCAGGCGCTGGTAATCGGCGGTGTTCCAGCCCGCTCCCAGGCCCAGCTCGAAGCGGCCACCGGACAGGAAGTCGATGGTCGCCGCCTCCCGGGCGAGCACCAGCGGATGGCGGTAGTCGTTGGCGAACACGAAGCTTCCGATTCGCAGCCGCGTGGTGGCCAGGGCCGCGGCGGTGAGCGCGGCGATCGGGGAGAGCTGCCGGCCCAGGTGGTCGGGGATGAGCAGGACCGAGTACCCGAGGCGTTCGGCCTGTCGGGCCTGCGCGGACCAGGCATCCGGCGTGGCGGCCCAGGAGGCCGTCACGCCGAAGCGGAACGGGTGCATGGCGGACACGGTACCCGAGACCGTCCGCATGCGCCGCGCTGGCAGAGTCTCCGGGCCTGCGCTACAAGGGGGGCATGCGGTGGCCGCCTGGCACACCGCCGGAATGCGCGAGGTTCGACGACGTGGCGCAACGCGGTCAACCCGAGCGATGTGTCTTCTGCGGGAACCCGATCGGGCCCGACGAGCCGGCGGTGGGGCACGGCGAGTCGGCCGCCCACGCCTCGTGTGCCGACGCGGGCCTGGGCGACGAGCGCCTGTGGGACGGGATAGCGATCGCGGTCGGCGACGGCGCCCCGGCACAAGCCGATGACGGCTCCGCGTCCCCAGGTGGCCAGGGGCCTCCCGCGGCAGGCCGCACGGGTTGCGTCATGCTCGCGGCTCTGCTGCTGGCCGTGGCATCCATGACGTGGCGGATCTGCGGCTGACGCGGCGGCCGAGCCGTTCGCAGGTCGCGGGCGTATGGAGTATCGGCTCGGTCGACGGATTGCTCGGCGAAGTTGAGGTAGCTGCACCCCGCGTGCCGCGGCGCGAGCGCGGCCCGAACCATGGCGGCATGGGGCTCGGCGGCGGCCGCCACGTCCGCGTTCAACACGGGGCTGACGGCGACGACCGCGACCACGGGCTCAGCTCTCGGACCCTCGGCGGTGGCCCCTGCGTGTGGCTCGCTCCGCCGCCTCTCGATAGGGGATGAGTGGCAGGTGCACCAGCTGCCGGATGGGCCACGGGTCGCCCACGAGATCGTCGCCGAGGTGGTCGAGGCCGGCCCGAAGGCCTCCGGGCGGGAGGCCGCGCACCCGCTCCAGCAGGCCCGCCAGCGGGCGCAGCGCCCGCAGGGGCAAGTGCAGCTTGAGCGGGTGGGATCGCCCGAGCAGGTCGGCGGTCGTGTCGACCAGCGCATCGTAGGGCACGAGCTCGTCGGTCCCGACGTCGAAGGCACGGCCGTACGAGGCCCGCTCGTCGAGCACACGCACGAGGTAGGCGACGAGGTCGTCGATCCCGATGGGACGCCAGAGCTGGCGTCCGGCTCCGCGGACCACGGCCACCCGGCGACGCGCGGCCGCGAGGAGCCCCTCGAAGCCGACGCCGCCGCGCCCGACGATGAGGCCGGGCCGGACCACCGTCACGTCGAGCTCGCTCCGGAAGAGGAGTGCCTCACCCTGGGCCCGGGCCCGGACCCACGCGTTCGCGGCGTCGGCCCGTGCCCCGATGAGGCCGACCACGATCAGGCGACGGACACGGGCACGGCGGCACGCCGCCACCACCTCGGCCAGTCCCCGCAGCTCCGCGGCGGCGAAGTCGCCAGCGCCCCGACCCTGCGCTCGCGTGATCGTCTGGACCGCCAGGTACACGGCGCGGACGCCCCGGAAGGCGGCGTCGAGGGCCGCCGGGTCCCGCATGTCGCCCGCCACGAGCTCGACCGCGGCGGGAAGGAGCGTTTGGGCTCGGTGGCGATCGCGCACCAGTGCGCGGACGGGCAGGTCCTGCTCGAGCAGGCCCAGGGTCAGGTGGCGGCCGACGAAGCCGGTCGCGCCGATGACGAGGATCACGGCGTCTCCTATTCGTGATGCAACATGGATGTCGTATCACGCATGTTGCATCATGTATCATCGGGCTGTCAACCTGGAGGTCCGATGAGTCCCGCCGAAGAGCTCCGCTACCTGATCCTCGCGGCGCAGCGCGAGGGCAACCGCGAACTCGCGCGCGTGCTGCGCTCGCTCGGCCTCACGCCCGCCCAGGCGGAGGTGCTGGTCGTCCTGGACGCCGGCGCGCCGCTCTCGGTCCGCGGCCTGGGGGCACGCCTGGTATGCGAGAGCGGGAGCCCGAGCCGCCTCGTGGCCGGGCTGATCGAGGCCGGGCTCGTCGAGCGTCGTCCCAGCTCGGAAGACGGGCGCGTTTCGGAACTCCGCCTGACGGCGGCAGGCAAGGCCGCGGTCGAAGGTGTTCGTCGCGTCGAGGAGGCGCTCCACGCTGCGATCGAGGCCGCCGGGTCGGAGGCGGAGCTGGCTGGCGTCCTCGCGGTGCTGCGTCGGCTCGTCGCCGATCGCCCAGCAGGCCGGGCCATCGAGTTCCGCCGCAGATCCTGCGCAGACGCCTGAAGGCGCGGCGAGCGAGCTACTCTGCCCGACGGCGGAGATGACGGCGAGGCAGGTGGGAACCGGCGGGTCGAGCCCTCTCGCCCCGGCCAGATCAGCGGCGTCGAGACCAGTTGCCGGATCGGGATGATCGCTCGGACGCCGCGGCCGACCCCACCAGCTGGGGGCTGCGCGCGCCGGCTGCATCCCGGTCCAGGTCGGGCGTGTAGATCGTGAGCGTGAGCCCCGCGCTCGCGGTGGCCGAACCACCGCGCTTCTTCGGCATCGAGCCAGTCACGCCCGCCGCTTCCTGAACCCCCGGCCTCTCAAGCCAGGGCCGGTCCATAGACTCGCGTGAGATCCGGCTGTGGAATCCCGGCTGGTGGGACCGTTGATCAGTCGCGATGCTGCCTGAGGTTGTCTTCGCTCCGGGCGCCCGGCCACCACGGGCGAGGATCCACCAGGGGGCGCGAGTCCCTCCCAAAGGCGATGGCGAGCACAGAGAGCCCGACGAGGGCGGCGGCGAGGATCGCGAGCAGTTCCATGCCTTCATCCTGGGCGGGCCACTTGAAAAGAGCAAAGCGATGTAGTTGAATCATTGATCGTGGATGTCGATCATTGGGCCGACCTCGAGCTGCGCTACCTGCAGAGCCTGCGCGCGATCGCGGAGACGGGGTCGTTTCACGCCGCGGCAGACGAGCTCGAGTACACGCAGTCCGCAGTGAGCCAGCACGTCGCCGCGCTCGAGGCGGTCGTCGGCCTGCGGCTCGTCGAGCGCGGGCGTGGCCGACGGAAGATTGAGCTGACCGAGGCAGGGACGCTCCTACTCCGCCACGCAGACGCGATCGCTGCCCGTCTCAGCGCCGCCCGGGCCGACCTTCAGGCGTACGCCGCGGGCGCGTCGGGGATCCTCCGGGTGGGCACGTACCAGAGCGTCGGCGCGCGGATCCTGCCGACTCTCCTCAGTCGCTTCTCCATGAGCTGGCCGGGCGTGGAGGTGCAGCTCCGCGAGAGCTACGACGACCAGCGCCTGCTCGGCCTGATCGAGTCGGGTGGGCTTGACCTCGCCTTCGCCGTGCTTCCGCTGCCCGACGGTCCGTTCGACTACGTCGAGCTGCTGCACGACCCCTACGTGCTCATGGTGGCGGCGGGCTCGCCGCTCGCGCGGCGGGAGGCTGGCCCTGCGCTCTCGGAGATCGCGGAGCAGCCGTTCATTGGGTTCAGCGCGTGCAGGAGCACGTTGATCGCGGAGGCCTATCTGCGCCGGAACGGCCTCGAGATGCGGATCGTGTTCCGCTCAGAC
>JAJYDP010000721.1 GCA_021777365.1 Chloroflexota bacterium
ACCGAGGTCGCCCCGTCGTGACCCGTGCGCAGCCGGAGCGTGATCGCCGTGCCCGCCGGCACGGCACCGCCGGGGGTGCGGTACAGGCCGTCGCGGCTGTCGTGATAGAGGGCCGTCAGGTCGATCGGGCCGGCCGCCGACGTCGCGAGCGGGCTGGTCGCCGGAGATCCCGGGGCCGCCGGCAGGGCCGCGGCGCCGGGACCGGAGACAAGCGCAGCCAGCAGCATCGCGGTCGAGACGGCGGCGCCAACCCGTGCCCCGCCCCACCACCCGCCACTGCGCCGCATCAGTGAAGCCTACGTCAGCCGGGTCTCGCGCTGGTGGGCGGTCAGCCGCGCGAGCGTCACCGGGACCGGCCCCGGTCATGGTGATTGCCGGCTGCCAGGCACCGGCCCCACGCGGCGGTACACAGGGATCGTGTCGAGCGGCACCGGACGACGTACGACGCGTCCGCCCCGAACACGCTCCTCCGTCCAGGCATCGACCCACTCGCCGTGTGGCAGGTAGACGTCCCAGGTGTCGGCGCCCGGCTCGACGACGGGCGCGACGAGCAGGTCGTCCCCGAGCATGTACTCGTAGGGATGCCGCCAGATCTCCGGGTCGTCCGGCCAGTCGAAGAAGAGGGCGCGCATGAGAGGCACGCGACGCGAGACAGCGCGCCGCGCCTGCTCCGAGAGATAGGGCGCGAGTCGTTCCCGGAGCTGCGCGAAGTGACGGTAGATGGGGATCACCCGGTCGTCGCCCGTCCGCTCCGCGATGTTCCAGGGGGTGCGATCGTGCGACGGGCGACGGTGGCGATTGAACTCCGAGTGGTACTGCATGATCGGGCAGAAGCACGCCATGGCCGCGGCGCGCAGGTACAGCTCGGCCGAGGGAATCTCGCCCGAGAACCCCGCGAGGTCCCAGCCCCAGAAGAAGACGCCTGACGCCCCTGCGCTGAGGCCCGCCGTGATGGACGCACGGAAGGCCTCCCAGGTCGAGTTCTCGTCGCCGGCCCAGTGCGCGGGAACGGTGCCTGCGCCGGTGAAGCCGGCGCGGCTGAACGTCACCGGCTGCCGGCCGGCCGAGCGGAGCAGGTCGCGGTACGCGGAGGCGTAGAGCACGGGATAGCGGTTGTTCGTCTCGGCGCCTCGTGTGCCGTCCGCGTAGCGCAGCTCGTCGCCCCAGGCGTGCTCACCGCCGTCGGTCTTGAACCCGTCGATGCCGAGGTCCTCGAGGAGGTAGCGGCGCTTCTCGAGCCACCACGCCTTCGCGTCCGGGTTCGTCCAGTCCGGCAGCAGCGCGCCCGGGAACCACCAGCCCCGGTTCCGATAGGGCCGTCCGCCGGCCTCGCGGACGCCGTACCCGCGCGCCACCATGACGTCGCGGTCGGCGCGGGCCTGGCCCGCCGGCACCGGGCGGGTCTTCAGGAGCGGCACCTGCCAGAGGAGCAGGCGGATGTCGTGGTCGTGCAGCCAGTCGACGAGGCCCTTCGGATCGGGCCACGCACCATCGGGCGGGAACGCGAAATCGGCGAGCCGATGGGGCGCGCCGTCGGGGTGCACGGCGTACTGCGCGTCCCGGAAGGCGACGAAGGTCGTCTCGTCGCTCCACGCCTCGATGACGAGCACGCCCGCGGGGATCCCCTCGGCGAGCGTGCGCTCGACCTCGGCGCGCACGCGGGCCTCCGTGTTCCACTCGTTGCCGCTCATCCAGGGGCGGAAGATCCAGTCGGGCGGCAGGGCGGGCTCGCCGGTCTCGGCGAGGAAGGCGGCAACCACCTCGGCGGGCGTGCCCGCGTAGAGCGACACGGTGATCGTGGGTTCCGCGTCCTGTGGATCGAGCGCCACCTCGATCCACAGGCGCTCCGGGTCCGACGCGCCAACGTCGAACCAGGTGCGCCGGCCGGTGCGCACGTGGAAGCCCCAGGCGGAACGACCGTCGGCCGGCACGACGATGGCGAACGGCATGGGCAGGTAGGTCCGGTTGCCCTGGTCCTTGTACTGCTCGAAGACGGCTGCATCGGGGCGCCGGCCGGCCTGGTCGAGCGCGTCGAACCGTTCGCCGAAGCCGGCGACGTGCGCGCCAGGCTCGAGATGGAGGGCGAAGCGGACGCGGATCGGCCCCGCGTCGGCGCGGAGCCACGACACGCTTCCTGGTACCAGGCGATCGCCGCCGACGGTCGGCGCCTCCAGGAGCAGGCGACCCCCTGCGTCGCGCCAGCCCGCTACCGTGAACGCGAACCACCGCGTGCGCCAGCCACCGTCGGCGACGAACGCATAGCGGACACGGGTGCCGGCGGTCAGTGGCGGGAGACGCGCGACCCAGGCGGCCCGAGCCTCGCCCGGCGCGCGCCTGGCGGCCGCCGAGAGGTGGCCATCCGCCGATCTCTTCGTCGACGCCGGGGACACCGCCCCGGCAGCGGCGTCGTACCTCGCTGGTTCGGCGGTGAGGCGCCGCACTCGACCGTCGATCTCAACCTCGACCGCCAGCCCCTGGATCGACCAGGGCGCCGTGGCGCGCAGCTCGACCGGTTCGCCGGCCACCGGGTCGACGGGGACGCGCTGGTCGGGCTCGAGACGGTAGGGATGCCCGAGCCCCCGCGGGCGGTGGCGGATCACGGGGTCGCTCGGCGCGGCGCCACGAGCCCGACTTCGAGCGCCAGCGTGAGATACATCGCGTGGGACCAGAGCAGCGGGGTCGCGACCGGTCCCCAGCGATCCAGCCACGCCGCGCGCGCCGCGGGAGCTAGCAGGTGGTCGTCGACCTGTTCGGGTAGCTCGTCTGTCTCGGTGGCATGGCGTGCGATCCAGTTGAGTTCTCTGCGCGCTTCGACCTCGCGCCCCAGCGCGGCGTAGTGCCAGCCCAGGAAGCCCGCCAGGAGCAGCCACTCGCCCCCGCCGTAGTAGGTGTCGGCGAGGTAGCGATGAACGCCTCCGGCATGGACGAGGTCGGCCTCGATCGCCCCTAGTGTGGCCCGCATGCACGGATCATCGGGCCCGAGCAAGCCGAACGGGACGCCGACCGCGAGGAGGCTCGCGTCGACCGCAGTGCCGCCCAGCCACTTGGCGAGCCGGCCGCGCGGCACTGCGTCGGCGAGGACGGTCGTCCGGATGGCACCGGCCGCGGCCTCCACGTCGGCTCCCAAACGGCCCGGGAGGTCCAGCACGTCGCAGGCGCCTCGGAGCCCGGCCCATACCGCAGCCAGC
>JAJYDP010000722.1 GCA_021777365.1 Chloroflexota bacterium
CGACATCGCCGTCAGAGAGGCACGCCGGCTGACCGCGCAGACGCCGGACGCCACGATCTTCAACATCCCGGTGTGGGCGTTCCCGCACTTCTCGATGCTCGCCGCCGCCGAGACCCCGGGCCCGCTGCTCCTCTTCTCGAACATGTCGCCGGAATACCCGGGCATGGTGGGCATGCTCGCCGCCGCCGGCGCGCTCGACCAGGTCGGGCGGGCCTACGGGCGCGCCTGGGGCGACATCGACGACGATCGCGTCGTGGGGTCGGTGCTGACGTGGGTGACGGCCGGGGCCGCGCTCTCCTCGCTGCGGGGCACGACCTTCGGGAGGATCGGCGGCCGCCCGATGGGCATGTACACGGCCGTTGCGAACCCCAGCGACTGGATCTCGAAGTTCGGCGTGGACGTGGAGGAGATCGACCAGTGGGAGCTGGTCCGGCGCGCCGCCGAGGTCGACCCCGCTCGTGCCCGGGCCGGCCGCGAGTGGCTGGAGCGCCACGCCGCCGCCGTCCACTACGACGGCAAGCAGCTGACCCCCGAGCTGCTGGAACGCCAGGTTCGCTCGTACCACGCCATGCGTGACCTCATCGCCGAGCGGCACCTGGACTTCTCGGGGATCAAGGGTCAGCCCGAGCTCACCACGCACTTCGCGACCATGGACGTCACCGAGGCGTTCCTGAACGACCCGTACGACTGGGAGGGCCCGAAGCCGGTCCACGTCTGCGCCACCGAGGCCGACATGGACGGTGCCCTCACGATGCAGATCCTGAAGTCGCTGAGTTCCACGCCCGCGCTGTTCGCCGACCTGCGCCACTACGACCGGGTGCACGAGATCTGGGATCTCTGCAACTCCGGCCAGCATGCAACCTGGTTCGCGGCCCGCTCGGACGATCCGGCCGAGAACATGCGCCATGTCCACCTGTACCCGGAGGGCTTCTACTTCCCCGCGGGAGGCGCCTCGATCCGGCACCTCGCGGCGCCGGGGGACCTCACGCTCGCGCGGCTGACCCGCCTGGCCGGGCGCTACCGGCTGCAGGTGCTGCGGGGTGACGCCGTCCAGTTCGACCCGGAGACGAACGAGCAGCTCATGCGGCAGTCCACGTACGAGTGGCCGCACGCGTTCGTGCGCTTCCACGCCGACCCCGACGAGGTCCTCTCGCGGTACGGCGCGAACCACATTCACGCGGTCCCCGGCGATCATGTCGCCGCCCTGCGCGCCTTCTGCCACCTGGCGGATGTCGACTACGACGGGTTCGGAGACGCCCGATGAGCGATCTCGTCCCCGGCGTCCGGGCACGATGACGGGCCCGTGTGGTGACGTGTGTCGCGGGCCGTTCCCGGCCACCGGCGATCTCGCTCAACGCCTGACCGCGATCCAGGAGTCCTGAGGCGGTGGTGCGCGACTCGGCAGGCGGCACCCGCCGGCAAACGGGTGCGCGGCCACCCGCCCGACCCGGGCGGGCCGCGTCTCGACCGGCCTCCGTGCGGCCGGTCGAGCTCCGCGCCGAGGGCCTGGCCGACCCGATCGGCATCGGGACGGCGGAGCCCCGACTCTCGTGGAAGCTCGCGACCAGGCCGGGCACCCGCGGGGTTCGCCAGGCGGCGTGCCAGGTCGAGGTCACGGGTGACGCCGCGGGTCTGCCGTGGGACAGCGGGTGGGTGCCCTCGGGCACGCCCTGGCTGACGTACGCGGGCCCGCCGCTCGGCTCCCGGCACGGCTGCGGCTGGAGGGTCAGGGTCCGGGACGGCGACGGAGGCGTCTCGGCCTGGAGCGAGCGCGCCACGTTCGAGATCGGCCTGCTCCGGGAGAACGACTGGCAGGCGGCGTGGATCGGCGCGGCGCAGCCATCCGCGGACGCCCGGCTGCCCTTCCTGGGCGTGCCGCGCGTCTGGCTGCCGCCGGGCCCCGGCGCTGCCGCGAGGGGAGCATTCCGCCGCCGGTTCGCGCTGGATGCAGGGGCTATCGCATCGGCCCGTCTGCAGGCCGCCGGCGGTGCGGTGACGGCCTGGATCAACGGCGTTCCGGTCGGCTCGGCCGCGCCGGGTGCCACCCTCGACGTCGACGTGGCCGAACGGATCGTGCCGGGCGACAACGTCCTTGCCCTCGAGTCGCGGCCGGAGCCCGGGACCCCGGCCGGGCTCATCGGCGTGCTCGTCGTGACGGACCGGGGAGGCGCGGTGCACCGGATCGGGAGCGACGACGCCTGGTCCTGCGCCGCGGAGCCGCCCGAAGGCTGGCAGTCGGCCGGGCACGACGACTCGGCGTGGCCGCTCGCCATCGCCGTGGCCCGCTGGGGCGACCCGCCCTGGGGACGCCAGCCGGCCGTCACCCGGCCGGTCCGGTTGCTGCGGCGACGGTTCCGCATCCCGCCGAGCGTCCGCCGGGCGCGGCTGTACGCCACCGCGCTCGGGATCTGCGAGCTGTACCTGAACGGCGCCCGCGTGTCGGACGAGTGCCTTGCGCCGGGGTGGACCGACTACCGGCGGCGGGTCGAGTACCAGGCCCACGACGTGACCGCGCTGCTGTCGAACGGCGAGAACGTGCTGGGGGCGGCGCTGGGCGACGGGTGGTACGCGGGGCACGTGGGGCTGTGGGGACCGGGCCGCTACGGCAAGGAGCCGCTGTTCCTGTGCCAGCTCGAGCTGGAGCTCGGTGACGGCACGCGGCAGCTGGTCGTCAGCGATGGCGACTGGCAGGCAGCCGAGGGCTCCACGCGATACGCCGATCTGCTCATGGGCCAGACCATCGACTACCGCCACGCCGACCCGGACTGGTGCCGGCCAGGCCCGGGGGGCACGTGGGGGGCGGTCCGCGTCGGCGACCCGGGTCTTCGCCCGGTCGCCCGCCGTGGGCCGCCCATCCGCGTCATGCTGGAACGCTCGCCGCTGCGCGTCGAGCACCGCGCCGACGGCACCGCCCTGGTGGACATGGGCCAGAACATGGTGGGCTGGATCCGCCTCGCCGTGCGCGGCCCGCGGGGGCAGCGCATCACGGTCCGGTACGCGGAGGCGCTCGACCCGGACGGCGGCCTCTATCGCTCGAACCTGCGCTCCGCCCAGGCCATCGACGAGTTCATCCTGGGCGGCAGGGGCGAGGAGGTCTTCGAGCCCAGGTTCACGTACCACGGCTTCCGCTACGCCGAGATTGCCGGCTATCCGGGCCCCCTGCCAGCCGAGGCAGTCACGGGCT
>JAJYDP010000723.1 GCA_021777365.1 Chloroflexota bacterium
GTCGACCTCAACGGGCACGTGGTCGGCATCCCGACGCTCGCCGCGTCCGATCCCCAGATGGGGGGTGCGGCCGCAGGCATCGGGTTCGCGATCCCGGGCAACATCGCCCGGGACCTGGCGAGCCAGATCATCCGGTACGGCAAGGTCATCGACTCGCACCGCGCGTTCCTCGGCATCGAGAGCGCCGACCTGTCGGCCGGCGGAGGCGCACTGGTCTACTCCACCGTGGCCGGGGGACCGGCCGCGAAGGCCGGCCTGGTGGCAGGTGACATCATCACGGCGGTAGACGGGCAGCCCACGCCATCGGCGGGCACCCTGGCGGCGGTGCTGGCGGGGCTCAAGCCGGGTCAGACGGTCCCGGTCAACGTCACGCACCAGGATGGAAGCCAGTCGACGGTGCGCGTGACGCTGGGGCAACTGCCCGGCTGATCGACGCGATCCGACACCCGAGGGAGGCGGCTCGACCGAGCGGTAACAGCCGCCCGACTGCACGCAGGAGACGCTGCGCCGCGCGATCAGTTGCGCACGGAAGCTGACGGTGAACCACGACCGGGGCTCGGCCACCCCACAGCGGGATTCAGCGGCGCGATCACGACACCGGACGCGCGGGCCGAAAGCCTTGATTCGAGGTGCCATGTGGCCCAGCATGGTAGGCCGTATGGCCCTCCGGATCGCACCGGGGGAGCGAATAGACCTCCCAGGAAAGCCCGGCACGACCCCATGGACGAGGCCCCGGTGATTCGCCCGATGCCGTTGCTGCGCGACAGCGCTGGTCCGGCCGATGCGCCCGCCGCGTGGGGCGCTGTGGGCCCGGGGCCGAGGATCGCGCTCACCCTGGCGGCTCTCCCGGGCACGGGAGTTGCCCGACCCTGGGGAGGTCCGCAGCGCGACCCGTGACTGGCAGCGGCTCCGGATTCGTCGGACGGTCCCGGGAGCTCGAAGCGTTGCGCGCCCTCGGGTCGCTCGCCGCGAGCGGGCGAGCGGCAGGAGCGGTTGTCGTTGCTGAACCCGGGCTGGGCAAGTCGCGGCTCCTGGCGGTGGCCGTGTCGCAGATCCCGATGCCGGTCCTTCGCGTGCAGGGCTATGAGCCGGGGCGCGAGATCGCCTTCGCAGCGGCCGGCGGCCTCCTCCGCGAGTTGGCGCGCGCTCGGGCGGCCGGCGGCCGGCTCGAGGCGCTGCTCGTCGGCGACGCCGGCGCCTCGGGCGCGTTCGAGACCGTCCGACTCTTCGAGGTCGCGTTCCGCTGCCTCGCGGAGCTCGCCCCGCTCGCCATCCTCGCCGACGATCTGCAATGGGCGGATGCCGAGACGCTCGTCCTGCTGCAGTACCTCGTCACCGCGGCGCGGGCCGAGCGTGTGCCGCTGCTCCTCCTCTGCGCCAGCCGTCCGTCGGAGGTGCTGGAGCCGTTCGCCGGCGGCCTGCGTGACCTGCTGACGGCCGAGGATTTCCGGCGGATCGAGCTCGTGCCTCTGGCGCATGACGATGGCATCGAGCTCGTCGCACTGCTTGCGCCCCGCTTGGACCACTATGCCGCCGAGGAGCTGTGGCGCCGGGCACGAGGCTCGCCGTTCTGGCTGGCCGCCCTGGCAACCGGGAGCAGTGGCGGGCCGGACCTGGGGCAGCTGATCGGCAGCCGCGCCGCCGGCCTCGAGGTCGACGCCCGCCGCCTGTTCGCGCTGTTGCTCGTGGCCGGTGAGCCGCTGGCTGTCACGGACCTCGCGGAGATCCTCGGCTGGCCCGAGGAACGCACGCGACTGGCGGGTCACAACCTGGTCAACCGCGGCCTGGGGCTCATGAACGGCACGCTTCGCGTCGCCCACGACCTGATCCGCGAGTCCGCCTCCGGCGGGCTGCCCGAGTCGGAGCGTCGGGGGCTGCACCGCCGGCTCGCCGGGTGGCTTGAGAACTCGGCCGGCGAGGACGTGCGAGAGCTGTCGCGCGCGCTGGAGCACAGACTGGCCGCGGGATTGCCGGCCATCGAACTCGCGCTGCGCATGGCCCGCTCGCCCCAACGGCGACTGCTCGGCGGCGAGGGTCTTTCGACGCTGGCGACCATCGCCGACGGTGCCACCGACAGCAGTGGCGCGCTCCTTCGACGCGCTGTCGCCGGGCTGGCCAGCGAGCTCGGCCAATGGGACATGGCCTTCGAGCGTTGGGCCGAGCTCGCCAGCCGTCTCGGAGGTGATGCCCAGCGCGCCGAGGCTGCGCTCGCCGCGGCGACGGCCGCCTTCCGACTCGGTCGCCCCACCGAAGCGCACGCGTTCGCCCGGCAGGCACGCGCAGCTGACGGGGCGGACCCGGTCGTCACGATCGAGGCCGACTGCCGCGATGTTCAGGCCTTCAACTGGCTGGAGGGCCGCCCCGCCGACGCACAGCCGCTCGCAGACCGGGCGGCGAAAGCCGCCGAGGCACTGGTCGAGCGTGCGGGCGGCGTGGACGCCCTCGGCGACGCGGCCTGCGACGCCTACGTCAGGGCCCTGCGCGGGCGGCTCGACCTCGCCATCCGGCGGGCCGACGCCGAGACGGTTGCCAACTGCGCCGAGCTCATCGAACAGGCGGCTCGTGACCCCGCCGACGTGCTCGCCGCAGCCTCCGATGCGATCTTCTCCATGCTTCAGTTCGAAGGCCTCGCCAGAGCTGCGGAACCGCGAGCAGTCCGGGCACTCGAGGAGGCCCGCCGGCTCGCGCTCCCCAGCCTGGAGGTCGAGGCGACGCACTGGGCGGCATGGATCGCCCAGCACCGAGGGCGCCTCGACGAGGCGGCCGAACTCATGCGTCAGACGACGGTGCTCGCCGAGCGCGTGGGGCCGCCCCGGCGGTTCACGCTCACGCAGCTGCGCGCCGTCGCGCACAGCGTCGAGGCGAGTCGCGGCGACTGGCGACACGCCGTTGCGGGGATCGAGCAGGCGATGGCGGCCGAGCCCAACCCGCACTTCCGGCTGATCATCCGCATGCTCCACGTCTGGCTGCTGGGCCGGTTCGCCGCCCCCGGATCGGTCCGGCTCGAGGCGGTGCTGGAAGCGTTTGAGCCGGACATCGAGGCTGCCGGCTGCGGCCGCTGCCAATGGGAGTCCGTCCTGCACGGGGCCGAGGCCGCCGCCCGGCTCGGCAGCATCGACCTCGCCGAGGCGCAGCTCCGAGACTGGGACGCTGCGCAGCCGCGACCGCGGCCCGGTCCGGCAG
>JAJYDP010000724.1 GCA_021777365.1 Chloroflexota bacterium
GTTGGGCTCGGTCGAAGGCTGCCCCGAGGTCGGATAGTCCGGGAACGCACCGCGACCGTCGAGAGTCATGTACACGTTCGCTGTGATCTTCCGCATGATGCCATCCTCCGAGCCTCGGGACGGTATCGAGGACGCAGGTCCCGACGCATCCAACCATATCTGTACGCGTCGACGCCGCACAGGGATCGGCGGGTCTGGTCCGCCTGGAGGAGCTGCCTGGGCCAGCGCGGCGACGACGTTGCGCTTCGCTCGAAGGGCCGGTACCAGCGGGCCTCGCCGGTGTGACCCTCGAGGCCACGCAGGGTGAACGTCTCGAGCCCGACGCGCAGAGGCGAGCAACTCAGGCGTGCTCGTACGTGACGCGACGGCTGCGGCGAAGGTGCGGTTGACCAGATCCGCCGGACGCTCCGCCACCACCGCCGGGGTGGTCGTGCGGATGCGCCGACCTCGCACGACGCCCATGGGTCTCGGTGATCCTGGCCTTCAGGCGCTCGTCGCGGATGGCGCGGGCCGACGGCGGCCGGACCTCGGCGGCGTAGTAGCTCGACGTGCGGCGAAGGTGCGGTTGACCAGATCCGCCGGACGCTCCGCCACCGGGCGACCTGCAGCGTCCGGCAGATCGGCTCGACCCCGTAGGTGTCCCGCTGGGCGTCGATGTAGCGGCTCACCTCGACGAGCGGCGATCGAGCTCCGCCCCGAAGAAAGCCGCCGCGCTCTTCAGGATCTCGTTGGCCCGGCGCAGCTCGCGGTGCTCCCGCTCGAGCTGGGTGAGCTTCACGCCCGTGTTCCCGGGATCAGTCGCTCCGGCGATGGTGGGATCGGTCAGTTGACCGAGGCCGGCTTCAGCCCGCACAGGCGCGGTTCTCCGTGCCGGGGACGACGCGGTGCCCGGTGGCACACCGCGGGTCGTTGCCTGCGCTCCGGAGGCGGCCTCCCGCTGCGCGACGAGGCTCGACTACGCCCTCGGGAGCGCCGGGACGGCTGCCGCAGGCGCCACGGCGTCGAGCTGCCGCAGGACCGCGGCGGCGCCGAGCCGCGTCAGGATCTCCCGAGCCTCGGCCGCCGCCTCGGCGACCTCCGGTCGCGCCGGGTCGAGCGTGAAGGCCATGTCGACCCCGGTGGCGGCGACCTCCCAGTCGACCCCGAGCTCGCGCAGGCGCGAACGCGCGTCCGCGAAGCGGGCGACGGCCTCGTCCGCCTCCCCCTCGAGCGCCAGGATCCCGGCCTCGATGGCGGTGCGGCAGGCCTCGGTGGTGCGGCCGAGGCTGCCGGCGCTCACGAGCCCGTCCAGCGCGGCCCGCGCCCGGTCGCCGTCGTGGATCCATAGCGCGGGGTGGGCCGCCCTCGGGTAGTTGTAGGCGCCGCTGGGCGGGTAGTCCTCCGCCGCGTGCATGAAGCCGTCGGCCGCCTCGGCCAGCCGCCCGTCCGCCAGCAGCGCCCAGGCGATGCCCTCCCGCAGGCCCTCGGCGACGTCGGACTCCAGTCCGCCCTCCTCCAGCAGCCGGCGGCACTCGCCGACCATGGCCGACGTGTCCCGGCCCCGCAGCGCGTCGAGCTGGAGCCTGAAGGTCAGCACCATCGAGCGGTCGGACGCCGTGAGCTCGTCCTCCGGGAACGCATCCAACGTTTGCTCGGCCTCGTCCCACATCCCGGCGCGCAGCTGGTCCTCGACGAGGCCCGTCGCCATGACCACCTGGCGGCCGCGGTCGCCCGTCCGCCGCGCGAGGTCCATGGCGGCCTGGTCGACGGCGATGGTCGCCCGGGGGTCATCCAGGGCGAGCAGCATGCCCAGACCGGCGAGCGCGCGGGACTGGAGGCCGAGGCTGCCGCACCGCTCGCCCAGCGCCACCGCGCCCTCCAGCACCGCCCGCGCCTCGTTGGGACGTGCCAGCGCGGCCAGGGCGTTGCCTCTCGTCACGAGGGCCTCCCCGACGAGCTCGACGTGGCCGCCGCGCTCGAGCCGCGGGAGGACGGCGTCGCAGGCGGCGACCGCCTCCTCCGGCCGGTGCTCCAGCATGGCGAAGAACGCGCCGAGCACGAGCACCTCGAGGTACGCCGCGCGGTCCGCGAGCGGCGCGAACTCCGCGCGGGCGGCGTCGAGGACCGCCATGGCGGGCGCCACGCGCTTCGACCAGCGCAGCGACCGCAGGAGATGCGCGGTCGCGACCAGGGCGGCCTCGGTGTCGTCCAGCTCGCGGAACGCGTCGGCCGCCTCGCGCAGAGCCTCCTCGCCGCGGTCGTAGTCGCCGGCGCGGGCGGCCGCCGTGCCGGCCTCGAGCAGCAGCCGGGCCCGCTCGCCACCCTCGGGAGCCGCGGAGAGCGCCGACTCGATCAGGGCCTGCGCCTGGGCGTGGGACCCGAGCCCCGTGGCGCGAGCCGCGGCCGCTCTGAGGGCTCGCCTCGCCTCTGCCGCCACCTCTTGGGCGTCCGGCTCGTCCGGGCCCGCCCGCCAGGCCGCCAGGCACTGCGCGGCGTAGGCGCCGACGAGCTCCTCGCCCTGCCCCTCGAAGTAGCGCGCCGCGGCGAGGTGCCGGGCCCGGCGGTCGCGACGCGAGAAGGTGGCGGAGGCGACCTCGCGGATGAGCGCCTGGACGAACGCGTACTGCCCGACCTCCGGCGACCGGGGGTCCGCCTGGACCACCAGCAGCTCCCGCCGGACGAAGCCCCGCAGCCGCGGCTCCAGCTCCGCGGCGGCGATCCCGGACACGGCGGCGAGGCCGGCGACGGTGAACGACTGGCCGAGCACGGCGGCGTCCTGGAGGAGCGCCCGGTCGGCGGGGTCCAGGGCGTCGAGGCGGGCGGCGATGACCGCGTGGAGCGACTCGGGGACGGCGAGCTCGGTGAGGTCCCCCCGGGGCTCGAGGCGTCCGCCGCGCTCGACGAGCCGGCCCTCGGCGACGAGCATCCGCACCGTCTCCACCGCGTACAGCGGCACGCCGCCGGAGCGCTCGACGATCGCGCGGACCGCCGCGGCCGGGAGCGTCGGCGCGAGGCCGAGCAGGAGGTCGCGCATCGCCTCATCGGGCAGCGGCGACAGCCCCAGCGCGAGGAAGCTCCGGCGCCCGGCGCCCCAGTCGGGCCGGCGGTCGAGCAGCTCGGGCCGCGCCAGCGTGACGACGTAGATCGGCACGCCCTTCGACCAGTCCAGCAGGTGGTCGATGAAGTCGAGCAGGCCGGGGTC
>JAJYDP010000725.1 GCA_021777365.1 Chloroflexota bacterium
CTGGCAGCTGACGATCGAGATGTTCAACTACCACAACGACCTGCGCGTTCCGCACCCGGCATCGTCGCCGTGGTGGGCCTGGCCGTTCGACCTGAAGCCGGTCTGGTGGTACCAGGGCTCGCTCGCCAACAACACCGGCGCCTCGATCTACGACACGGGCAACCTGGTCCTGTTCTGGCTCTCGATCACGGCCGTCCCCTGGGTGGCGTGGCAGGCCTGGCGGCGGCGGAGCCTCGCGCTCGGCCTCGTCATCTTCGCGGCCGCGAGCCAGTGGCTGCCGTGGGTCTGGGTGGACCGGGCCACGTTCCAGTACCACTTCCTGACCACGCTGCCGTTCACGTTCCTCGCCCTCGCCTACTTCGTCGCGGAGCTGTGGCACGGGCCATCGCCGCGCACCTGGGCGCTGGCGCGCGCCACGGCCGCGGTCGCGATTCTCGGCCCGGCGATCCTCTGGCTCGTCCGGGGGCCCCTGTGCGTCCTGGCTGGAACGGCGATCGTGGACCCCACGTCGCAGGTCTGCGGCACGGTGGCGAACCCGGTGATCGTCACGCAGCGGGTGGCCGCTGCGGCCGCCGTGATCGTGATCGGCGCCCTCGCGGTGGCGTGGCTCTGGTGGTCGCTCCGCGAGCGCCTGGGGGCCATGCTCGCCCGCTCGGCGGCGGGCCCGGACGACGAGGGGACGCCGGCCGGTGGCCTCGCGGGTCTCCGCCCCTTCGCGCCGCTGGCGGTGGCCGTCCTCATCGCCCTGGTCGTCCTGGTGATCGTCCAGTCGGTGGTGCCGGACGTCATGCTGGTCTCGGTGCCGCTGGGAAGCGGGGGCCCGACGGCCGTGGCGCTGATCGTGGGGCTGCTCCTGGCCGGCCCCGCGTGGCTCGTGCTGCGGGCGCGGGACCCGCGTCGCTTCGCCCTCGGCATCGTGATCGCCGCCGCGGTCTGGTTCGTGGTGTGGTACCCGAACATCTCCGCGCTGGCGCTGCCGGCCTCGTTCGTGAACATGTACCAGGGGCTGCTGCCGACCTGGATCTACGACTTCCAGTTCACCGTGAACATGACGCCCGCCGCCCACCCCAAGATCCTGACCGTGGGGGCCGTGGCGCTGATCGTCGCGCTGGTGGTGGCGTCGGCGGCCGTCATGTACGCCGTGCGCGCATGGCACCTGGAGCTCGCGGTGCGCCGCGCCGAGCGCGACGGGCGGATCGCCGAGCCACCGTCGGAGATGGGGTCAGCCCGGCCATAGGATCCGCGGCTCCTTCGGGAGACCGCCCGGCTCCCGGCCGCAGGGCCCGCCCGGCCATGGGGTCCGCGCTCAGTCGGCGGCCAGCGACACCGGGGAGCCGGCCGGGCGAGGCGGCACGTCCGCGTGGAACCCGGGCGGGAGCTGGCCCTGCGCGGCCAGGCGGCGGATGACGAACCCGTAGTAATCGTCGACGCGCTCGGTCACCCGCGCCCAGCCGAACTCGTGCGACCGCTGTCGCCCGGACGCGCCCATCCGCGCCCGCTTCGCCGGGTCGTCGAGCAGCTCGCCGATCGCGGCCGCCAGCGCGTGCGGGTCGCGCGGCGGCACCAGCAGCGCCTGCTCGCCGCGGCGGACGACGCCCTTGTAGCCGTGGATGTCGCTGCACACGATCGGGGTGCCGGCGGCCATCGCCTCCAGCAGGACGATCCCGAAGGACTCGCGCCCCGTGGCGGGCGAGACGTAGATGTCGGCCGTGGCGAACCAGCGCGGCTTCTCCTCCTCGCCGACGCGCCCGAGCATCTCGACCCCGGTCAGCCGCCGCGTGGCGAGGTAGCGACGCGCCTCGCGCTCCTGCGGCCCGTGCCCCACGACGAGCAGGCGGCAGTTGCGGCCCTCGCGACGGAGGAGTCGGAACGCCTTCAGCAGGTGCAGCAGCCCCTTGCGGTCCTCCAGGCGCCCGAGGAAGAGCAGATTCGGGGTCCCGTCGCGCCAGCGCTCGATGGGGCGGGCGCCGGCAAAACGCTCCACCTCCACGCCGTTGGGGATCACCTTGTAGTCGCCCGGAAAGTACTTGTCGATGAAGTAGCGGGCGGCGACGCTCACCGCGATGCGGCCGTGCAGCCGCCGGGCGTAGCTCCCGAGCATCCGCCTCCCGAACTCGTAGGAGGGGCTCCAGCCGTTGTAGGCATGGAACGTGGCGATGTTCACGCTCGTCGACTCGCGCAGCAGCACGAGCGACAGGAACGGCACGAAGGGCTCGTGGAAGTGGAGCAGGTCGAACTGCTCGCGTTCCAGGACGTCGCGGCACTGCGACAGGAAGCGTGGCGAGACGGTCAGCGTCCCCACCGAGCCGTTCGACGGAACGCTGAACCCGCGCCCGATGCGGATGATGTCACCCTCGCTCGAGCGCTGGAGGCCGTGCGTGCTGCTGATGATGCGGACGTCGTGGCCGCGCTCGCGCAGGTGCTGGTGGAGGAACCCGACGTGGGCGTTGACGCCGCCCGGCAGCGGGTAGATGTACGGCGTGACCAGGCCGATCTTCACGGCGCCGCCCCCCGCCCGGTCAGCACCTCCTCACCGGCATCGGCATCCGCCGAGTTGTCCGCGCCCTCGCCCGGCAGGGCGCCGGCCGCCGGCCGCCCCTCGTCGGCGAGCAGCTCGTCCGTGAGCCGCTCGTCCGCGGGCCGGTACGGGGCGATCCGGTACGCGTCCTCCGCGGTCGCGCCCGTGAACCTGGGCGGGCGGAGGTTCCCGCCCGGGTACCCCAGGTCGCGGCCCGTCCCGGTGCGCAGCAGGGCGCCCCGCAGGTCGTCACGGATGTCGCGGCTGTACTTGCGCAGCTGGCGCCCGTACATGAGGACCTGGAACCCGAACGTCCAGAACTCGCCGTGCCAGCCGGTGCGCCGCTCGACGATCGCGCGCCGGAGATCCTCGGCGGTGCGGCCGGGGAACGTGGTGTAGCCGGTCTGGATCGCCTCGAGGAGGTGCGCGTCGCTGCCCCCGGTCGTGGCCATGCCGAGCTCGTCGGCAAGGGCGACGACCTTCGCGTGGTGCGTCCGCCCGGCATTCGTCGGGTTGAACGCCTCGAGCGCGTCGAGGTGGAAGCGCGGGTCCGGGTCGGCCTGCATGCGCCGGATCGCCCGGCCGCTGGCGCAGATCGGGTAGGGGGCGAGGGGGTGCGCGGCGATCGCGATGCCGCCCTGCTCGTGGACGGCCGCGACCGT
>JAJYDP010000726.1 GCA_021777365.1 Chloroflexota bacterium
GACTGGGCGGTCCCGCGCCGCGGCCGTCGTCGATCCGGCCGGAGATCCCGCCGGCGATCGACGCGATCGTGGCTCGCGCCCTGGCGCTGGACCCGGAAGACCGGTTCGCGTCCTCCGCCGACATGGCCGCCGCCCTGGGCCACTACCTCACCGATCCGCGTGCCCCCGCGCGCCTGGGGCCCACCGCGGGTGCCGTGGGAGGCGCGGTGGTGGGAGGTGCGTTCGCCGGAGGCGCGGTCGCCGGAGGCGCGGTCGCCACTCCCGCCGGTCCCGGAGGCATGGTGGGCGGTTCCGCCGGGGTCGCCGGGCCCGGAGGGGCCGCGGGCGCCGGGGGAGGGACCGCGGGATCCGCGGGCGGCGCGGCTGGCGGATCCGGAGCTGCGGGAGTGCTCGCGGCGGGGGCCGCCGCGTCGGAGGTACCGGAGGAGGTCGGCCCGGGCGGCCCGAGTGCGGCCGGTGCTGCGGCGGGCACCGCGCCTTCGCCGGCTTCCGCGGCTGGTCCCGGCGAGCTGGCGCCGGGTCCGGGAGTGCCGTCGATCGCCTCCGGCACGAGGCCGGGGGTCGCCCGCGGCCCGGCCCCCAGGGCCTACGCGCCCGGCGCGTACGCACCTCCGCCCCGTGTGCCGATCGGTGGCGCCCCGATCGAGCCGGAGCCCTACGAGCAGCCGCGCGGGAATGGCTGGGCATGGGCGGCGGGGCTCCTGGCGATCCTGATCCTCCTGGTGGCGGGTGCCGGTGTCGCGCTGCTGGCGTCGCGCGGCTTCTTCGCGTCCTCCTCGCCATCCGCGGCGATGGTGCAGGTGCCGAGTGTCCAGGGCCAGCGCCTGGCCGTGGCCGAGAAGACCGCCGCCGACCAGGGACTGACCCTCAAGGTGGTCGGGCCGAGTCCGTCGGGTTCCGGCGTCACGACGGTGGGGTCGCAGGATCCGCTCCCCGGCACGCAGGCAGCGCGCGGCACTGCCATCAGCGTGACGCTGGTGACGGTGACCCAGCTGGTCACGGTCCCGGACCTGCGGGGGAAGAGCCAGGTCGAGGCTGGTGCGTCGCTGACCCAGGCCCTGTTGACGCCGGGCGCGGTGAACCAGGTGAGCGATCAGGCCATGCCCGTGGGCGAGGTGGTCAGCACGAACCCCGTCCAGGGCACCCAGGTGGCGGCCGGCACCACCGTCATCCTGTACGTCTCCTCGGGGCCGTCGCCGGCGCCCGCCTCGCCGACACCCCTGCCGACTCCGCTGCCGTCCGCGCCGCCGACGCCGCCTCCGTTCACGGCACCTCCAACCCTGCCGCCGTTCACTCCGCCGCCGACGCTCGAGCCTCCGACCCCCGCGCCGTCCTGATCTGCAGGCCCACGGCCCTGCCGCCGGGTACCGGCGCTGCGGGTGCGTGCCGCCGTGGTCTGCCGCCGTCTCCGGCAGCGGCGCGGAACCGGCCCCGCCGTGTCGCGGCAGCGGGCCGTGCCCAGCCCCAGAAACCCGCTTCCGCGGCCGTGCCGACGCCACTACACTGGCGGCGTGGCGACCTGGCGGTGTCCGTTCTGCGGTACCCCCCAGGCGGAGTCGGCCCGGTGCTGGGTGTGCACCCGATCGTCGACCACCTGCGCGACGTGCCGCTGGTTCCGCCGGTCTATTGCCGGCAAGCTCGGGTACTGCGCGGTCGACGCCCATCGGAGCCCTCTGCGCGGCGATGAACTCCGGCCGTGCTGGACCGCCCCGGCCGCCCCGAACGACGCCCGGGCTCTCCTCCAGCCCGACGCTGCTGCCCGGCCCGACTGATCGCGCGTCCGGCAGACGCTTCGGCGCTGGCCGGGTCGGCGGTCGTCCAAGCGGCCCTCGCTGACCCAGTCGGCGCTGGCCCAATCGGTCGTGGCCGAGCCGCCGCGCAGCGCAGCGGCCCCCCGCCCCAGCCGCCGCGTCAGACGATCGCGATGCTCGCCGTCTTCGTGAGCTGCTTGCCGTCCGGCGTGGTCACCAGCACCGTCACCAGCGAGTTGCCGGTCACCACCCCGTCCTTCGGGATCATGGTGGTCCAGGTGGCCAGCCCGTTGGCCGTGGTCGCGTCGTAGGTCACCGGCGTGAGCCCGGGCACCTGCAGCGTGAAGGCGACCTGTGCGCCGTTGAGCGGTGCGCCGTTCTGGTCGAGCACCGTCACCACCATCGACACGGACTTCGGCAGGCTGGTGAGGGCGAGCCGCGCGTTCGACAGGTGCAGGCTCACCGTCGTCTGACCGCTGCCCCCGATCACCTTGATCGTCTTGGTCGTGGTGTTCCCGGCCTGGTCGGTGGCCGTGATCGACAGGTTGTTCGTGCCGGGCCCGATGGTGACCACGATCGAGAACAGCGCGTTGGTCGCGACCGCGGTGTTGCTCTGGTGCGTGTTGTCGTTCCGCACGACGACCGTCGCGCCGGTCCGGGTCCGTCCCGAGACGGTGACGGTGCCGCCGTTGATCACCGTCCCGTCGACGGGCGCCGAAAGGATCACCGCCGGGGGCACGTTGGAGAACACCACGCTGATCGGTGTGCTCTGGGCACTCTCGCCCGAGGGCCCCACGATGGTCGCCGTGATCGAGGACCTGCCCAGGGGGATCGGCACCGCAGGGACGGTGAAGTTGGCCGTCGGACCGAGCTGCTGCTCCCGCGCCACCTTCCCGTTGACGTAGATCCGCACGGAATCACCCTTGCCGACCGCCGAGTCGGGCGCGAACCCCTGCACGTCCCAGGCGGGCTGGTTGGTGTAGGCGTTGGTGGGTACGACGAGGTGTGGCGTTCCCGGCACGGCGACCGCGGTCGGGACCGCCGTTGCCCCCGGGCCGGTGACCGCCCCGAACATGTCGCCGATGGTGTGGCCGAACCCGGTGACCGCGGAGCCCAGCATCCCCGATGCCACCAGCAGCACCGACCCGCCGAGGGCGAGCACGGCGACGAGGAGCACCAGGCGGGCCGGCCACGGGAGCCCGCCCCCGCTGCCGGGTGCGCGTCGGGTCGAGGGCGGAGACGGCGACCGGTACCGCCCGGCCACGGGGGGACGGCGCGTGATGTGCGGTTGGGAGCGCCGCGGCTGCGGCGCGAGCGGTCTCCCCCGGGTCGGTCGATCGGCCATTGCCGCGATTCTCGCACGCCCGGATCCGCAGGTCCTCCGCGCGGTCGAGCCCGCCTCGACGCCGAGCCGCACGAGTCATGC
>JAJYDP010000727.1 GCA_021777365.1 Chloroflexota bacterium
ACACGCGGTTGCCGCTGACGACCTGGTTCTACGCGGCGTTCCTCGTCGCGACCGACAAGCGCGGCATGTCGGCCACGCTGCTGGATCGGCAGCTCGATCTCGGCAACCACAGGACCGCCTGGTTCATGCTCCACAAGTTGCGCCGGGCGATGGTCAATGCCAACCGCACGAAGTTGTCCGGCGTCGTCGAGATGGACGGCACCTTCGTCGGCGGCTACCAGCCGGGGCTGAAGGGCGGACGACAGCGCAAGGGCCGCAAGTCGGCGATGGTGCTCGCGGCGGTGGAAGTCTCGACCAGGACCCGGACGGACAAGGATGGCCAGCCGCAGAAGCATGAAGTCGCGGGACGCCTGCGGCTCGAGTGCGTTCGAGACGAGGACGCGCCCTGGATCGCCGACTTCGTCGAGCGCAACGTGGAGCCAGGCTCAACCATCCGCTCCGACGGCCTCCACGGGTATCAGGAGGCCACGCGCGGCCTCGACTACGGGCACATCCGGAACGTGCAGGGCAACATCGGGGTGACCGGGGTGCAGGTCGTTCCCCTCGCGCATCGCGCGATCCCGAACCTGAAGGCCTGGCTCATCGGCACGCACCACGGCGTCGGACGCCCGCACCTGCAGGCGTATCTCGACCAGTTCGTGTTCCGCTTCAACCGCCGGCAGAACCCCGAGGCAGCCTTCCAGACGCTCCTCGGCCTCGGCTCGCAGCACGCCCCCGTCCGGCGCGCCACGATCATCGGGGCGTCCGACCTGCCCTGCTACGAGGGCGACGAGCTTGTGAACCCCTGCGAAGCGCCCACGCGATGAAACCCGGGGCAGGCTATCGCGGCACCCGCCGAGGTATCAGGCAGACACGATGGGGTGTCGGGCCTTAGCCTCGGCCAGAAACGAACGCCATAGCGCGCCCGTTTCGTCGTAGTCGCGGGCCTGGAGCAGCGACTCGATGCGGACGGCGACTTCGCCATACGGTTCGCGTCGCACGCGCGCAAGCACCGGCCGCCAATCGGCGAGGGTCCCGTTCTCGAGAAGATCATCGAGAGCCGCCAGGGTAAGTCGCTGATGGGTCAGGTGGCGATGGCGCATAGCCAGATCCTACCCCTATACGTCCGTCCAGCCGCGGCGCCGGACCGCGACAGCGTCCGCCATGAGGGTCGCGACATCACCACATTGCCCAACAACGGCCGTCCAGTCCTGCCACTGCGCCGATAACCCCTTGTACTCGGTCAGGTCGAGGACATCGAGGTCATAGGGCTGCGGCGACGCGAGCTGGCGCATGAGTTGCTGACGCACCGCTCCAGGGTCGTTCTCTTGCGGGTACAGCTGATCCATCGGCGCCAGGGCGCTCAGTACTTCGGCGTCGTCCATCATTTCCGAGATCGCGGCGACATCGAGGAAGTCCCTCGTGGCGTTCCGATCAACGATGAGCCAGGCCTTGATCCGGAGAATCTCGGCGCGCGTCGGCACCTGGATAACGTGACCCGAGATGTTCCTGGTTTCCGTCTCAAGTGGCTCGGAGCGGTGCAGGTTGCGGACCGTCGTGAGGATCCCGTCAGGGCGACCGTAGATCACGACCGGGCGCTTGACGCGGCTGGTCTCCCATCCGGCGACCGCCTCCAGCTCTGCAAGGACCACATCGAAGCGCCCGATCAGACCGGCGATGACGTGATCAGCGTCCAGCGAACGCCGATGCCCGGCTTCCAACGCTGCCGCCGTGCCGCCGACCAGCGTCGCATCAGGCAGGACGCCCTGCAGGCGGGCCACCGCGGCGAGAAGCTGCTCCCACTGGGGGAGGTCGTCGGTCACCTTGCCCACCTTGCCTTGCGCGATTTCCTCGGCCACGCCCTGAACACGCTACTACATCAAGTTGTTCCTGTGTTATCGACCCAACCCTCTGTATGGATGACCGAGATCGCCAGCACCTCCGCGATCTCGTCGCCCAGGCGCAGGCGGCAACCGATCATGCACGGGCTCATGGTCGCGGCTGGAGGAGATCGCGGATCGTTGACGCGCGAACGAGCCTCGGCGGGCACCTGCGCTATGCTCCGGATGAGACTGTCGAGGTACCGCATCCCCCAGTGACACCACCCATCACCCCATGTGCCGAGGACGCCGCCGTGCCGGCGAACGGTGCCGCAGCGCCCACCGACGACGCTCCGATGCCGGCGAACCGCACCGCCGAGCCGGCCGACGGCACCGCCGTGCCCACCGACGGCGCTGCTGCGCCGGGTGCCCGCCCCCGCCCCCGGCTCATCGCCCGGCGCGTTCCGTTCGACGCCATCCCGCGCGAGGCCTGGGACCGCCTGCTGGCCGTGACGGCATGCGCCACGCCCTTCAGCCGCTGGGAGTTCCACCGGGCGTGGTGGGACGGCTACGGGGAGGCGGCGCACGAGGACTACCTGGTGTGCCTGGAGGCCGGCGGGGAGCCCGGCGAGGGGGCCGCACGGGAGCGTGGCACGGAGGCCCCTGGCGTCCCGGCCGCCGGCCCGCAGCTCGACCCCGCCGCCATCGTCGGGATCGCGCCGCTCATGCACCGCCACGAGGTGGAGCCCGACGACGCGATCCTCCACACGGCAATCCGCCACGCGCCGCGGACGGCCCTCACGCCGGTCCCCGACCGTGCCAAGGCCGTCTTCTTCGCCGCCAGCTACCACGCCGACTACGCGACCCTTCTCTGCGACCCCGCCGACCTGCCGGACGTGGCCGCGGCCGTGGTCGAGGCGCTCGCCGCGGGCCCCGACCTGCTGCACGGCTCGGACGACTGGGACGTGGTGGACCTGCGACGGCTTCGCGCGGACGACCCGGCCTTTCCCGCGCTGGAGGTGGCGTTCTGCGCCGCGTCCGACCGGTACGGCTGGGAGGTGTCCCGCGAGCTGGAGGAGGTCTGCCCCGTCCTCCGCGTCGAGCACTGGGACTGGGAGACGTACCTGCAGATGCTCGCCACCAAGGACCGGCACGAGATCCGCCGCAAGCTGCGGCGAGCCGAGGCGGCCGGCACGGTCGAGTTCGACGAGGTCGCCGATCCCGCGACCGCGGTGGACGAGCTCATCGCCATCCACCAGGCGCGCTGGGGCGAGGACGGGCTCTTCCCGGAGACCGAGGGCGGCGCGCGGAGCCGGCGCTTCATCCGGCGGCTGGCGGAGCTCGAGGGCCCCGACGGCACCCTGCGGATCGGCCGG
>JAJYDP010000728.1 GCA_021777365.1 Chloroflexota bacterium
GCCGACGCGTTACGAGGGGATGACGCTCGTCTTCCGGCGAGCAGCATGCCGGGCGTTGTTCGAACGCGATCCCGAGCGCTACCTGCGGGAACGGCCTGGCGAGCGAGGGGAGTGCGACCAGGTGAGCGGAGAGTCGCCGGCGAGCGAATGGTGCTGCGAGCGTTGAGTCGTGGAGCCGTGGCGGCCGTCTGCGCTGACGGGTGATCCTGACCCGTGGTCGCTTTCTGGCAGTATGTTGGCGCCGCCAGTCCACCGACAGGGAAGACGAGGGCGCGGATGAAGCTCAGCCAAACGCGCGCGAGGATCGGTCTCCCCGCTCGCGTGGCGCTCCTGCGGATCGCGTTCGGTGTGCTCTGGGTCTTCGACGCCTGGTTCAAATGGCAGCCGGCGTTCTCCAGGGGGTATCTTGGCTACCTGCAGGCGGCGGCGAGCCGGCAACCGGCATACGTCAGGGGATGGTTCGATCTCTGGCTCAGGCTGATCGGCACCGACCCGCCTCTCTTCGCCTTCCTGACTGCGTTGACCGAGACGCTCATCGCCCTTGGGCTGCTTCTTGGGGTTGCGCGTCGCCTCGACTACGCCGCAGGCTTCGTGCTGAGCCTCCTGATCTGGACCACGGCGGAGGGGTTCGGCGGGCCCTACACCGCAGGGTCGACCGACGTCGGCGCCGCGATCATCTACGCGTTCGTGTTCGCCGGCCTCTACGGCCTCGACGAGCTCGCTGGGCACGCCCGCCTGGCGCTCGATCCTCTGATCGAGCGCCGCTGGCCGCCGTGGAGGATCATGTCGGGGTCGGGTGGCATCGAACCGTGACGCCGCCCGAGCGTGGGCGCCGTTGCCTGCTGTTCCCTCAGGCAGGCACCGCCACCTCGACCGCCGCGCCTCCCGTCGGCAGGTTGTGTGCCTGGAACTCGGCACCTGCGAGGTGCGCGCGCTCCTGCATCCCGACGAGCCCCAGCCTGCCTGTCGCCAGGAGCTCGGCTGCCGAGGGGACGCGGTCGAAGCCCCGACCGTCGTCGCGCACGAGCAGCCGGACCCTCTCGGTGTCGAACGTCAGGCGCACGAGAATGTGCATCGCCGCGGCATGGCGCTCCGCGTTGTGGAGCGCCTCCTGTGCGACCCGGAAGAGCAGCAGCTCGGTGTCGGGCTGCAGTCGGCGATCCGATCCCTCCCGCTCGAATCGAACCGCGATCGGTGACCGCGCCTCGAGCGCGCTCGCTTCGGACTTGAGCGCGGCCGTCAGACCGAGGTCATCGAGCACGGACGGGCGCAGGGCCCGGGCGATCCTGCGCAGCTCGTCGGCCGTCGTCTCGGCAAGATCCCGCGCTGCCGCGATGACCTCCCGTCGTTCCGCCGGACCGGCGTCGTCCAGCTCGTCGAGCTTGCGCCAGACCAGGACCAGCGACTGCAGGGCCCCATCGTGCAGTTCGCGCCCGATGCGCCGCTGCTCTTCCTCGCGCGCGGCCAGGATGCGCCGCGTGTACTCCTCGAGATCCTGCTCGCGCTGGTAGCGGGCGGTCACGTCGTGCAGCACCAGCTGCAGGCGCTCCGCGCCGTCGGGCTCGTGGTGCGGTCCGCACACGATCGGCTCCACCCACGTCGGCGGCCCCGCCACCCCGGCACGCACGGCGACCACCTCCCGGTGGTCGACTCGCGCGAGCTGCTCCATGAGCCCTGTTCCGGCCAGCGCGCCGAGCCGTGATCCCCGCAGGGTCTCGATCGGTTGTCCCAGGAGCAGGGCCGCAGCTCCATTCGCCTCCGCGATCACGCCCTCTCGGTCGACCAGGAGCACCGCCTCCGCCGCGTTGTTGAAGAGGCCGCGATACCGCTCTTCCGAGGAGCGCCGCTCGTGTTCGCGGCGCTCCGCCTCATGCCGTGCGTACCGCTCGCGGTCGACCCGTTCGCCGACGAAGATCGCGACGGCCAGGACGATCGTGATCTGCCAGACCTCGCCCAGCCGCTCGAGGCCCGCGTGCCACACGACGATGTTCGGGAGTGTCACCGCCACGCTCCACAGGGCGGTCGCCAGGGAGCCACGTCGGCCGAAGTTCACGGCGGCATAGACGACCGGCACGAAGTACAGGGAAGCCGGCAGCAGGTACAGGGCCGTCGGATCCGCGGCACGCCAGGTCGTCTCGAGGAGGGTGTGGCCGGCGGCGATGAGGAGCACGAGCGACTGAACCCCCCAGAATTCCCGGCGATGAACGGGGGGCAGCGATGCACGAAGCCGGTCGCGGAGACCCCGAGCGGTCGTCCGGGCGTGCTGGACAGGTGCGTCGAGGGTCACGGCAGGGGTCCCGGAGGCCCGAGCCAGCCGTGTGACGCCGCGTGCAACACCGCCTCGGTGCGGTTGGAGACGCCGAGCTTGCAGAACACGCTGGTGAAGTCCGACTCGACGGTTCGCACGCTGACATCCAGGTGGTCGGCGATGTCGCGGGTCCGACGCCCCTGGGCCGCCTCACGGAGGATCTGGAGCTCCCGCTCGGTAAGGACCGGTGCCGGACGGGGCCGCGGCCCAAGGCCGACGATGTGCCGCGCCACGGCGGGGTGCAGCACGATCTCGCCGCTCGCGACGGTCCGGATGGCGGCGATCACCTCCTCGGCGTGGGCGGTCTTGAGAAGGTAGCCGTGCGCCCCGGCGTCGAAGGCCGCAACCACATAGTCCTCTTCTTCGTAGGCGCTCAGGACGAGCACTCGCGGTCTCGCCGGCTGCGCATCGATCCTCCGTGCGGCCTCGATGCCGTTGAACCCGGGCAACGCGAGGTCGAGGAGGACGACATCTGGTGCGAGACGTTCGGCCATGGCGACCACGGACGGGCCGTCGGCCGCCTCGCCGACCACCTCGATCCCGGGGTCGCGCTCCAGGATGTCGCGCGTGCCCTCGCGAACGACGGCGTGGTCCTCGGCAAGCAGCACGCGCACGCGGCTCATGACGGCGCGAGGCTAGCCGGTGCGGCTGAGACCTACCTGAGCACCGCCTGAGAGTCGGTCGTCGTGCTGCGCGGGAACGCGTCGCGCGCACGAAGCCGGCTGCGGGAATCCGCAGCCCGGATGCGGGATCGGCTCTGGCGCGCTCGCCATGCCCAACCGAGGATGCGCCCATCCGCGTGCATCGGTCGCCCGCGGACGGCTGAAGGGACGAGCACATGCAGTCGGCGAGCGACGAATCCGAGG
>JAJYDP010000729.1 GCA_021777365.1 Chloroflexota bacterium
GCTGCGCTGGGTGCCGCTCGACGAGGCGCTCGCGATGTGCCGCGACGGGCGGATCACCGACGCGCTGACCATCCTGGGGCTGCAGCGGCTCGCGCTCGACCTGCTTCGCCCGCCGGCCTGATCCGGGGATTCGTCGCGCGGCGACGCCCCGACATCCGGCACGTCAGCGGTTCTTGTGCGTGCGGGCCGTTGGGCTACACTGCGCCCGTCAGCCGTGGATCGAGGGGGCGGTGCCCCGTGATCGGCCTGCGGCTGTGGGTGGGAGAACACAGCGCTCTCGAGGGCAGCGCGACGCGCGCCGGTGGGAGGCACCCGCGTGCGGGTCCGCGTTGTCGGCATGGCTCGTGGCTGGGGTCGATCGAGACGCGAGGTGCGGCGATGCAAAGCAGTACGCCTGCTCCGGGTGCCACCACCGGGGGTGCGGAACGTGCCCAGGAGTACGCGGCCTTCAAGGTCGAGCAGCGTGGCATCGACCTGATACCCGACGCCGAACGCCAGATGACGCCGTCGGGACTCTTCTGGCTCTGGGCGGGCGCCGTCTTCAACGTGGAGTTCTTCTTCTACGGGTTCCTGATCTCATCGTTCGGGCTGTCCTTCGGGCAGGCCCTCCTCGCCATCCTGGTGGGGAACGTCTTCTACGCCTTCCTGGGACTGGCCAGCCTGCAGGGCCCCGAGGTCGGCAGCACCGCGTTCGTGATCAGCCGGGCGCCGTTCAGTCATAACGGGAACCGGATCGTCGCGTTCTTCAACTGGTTCACCCAGGTCGGCTTCGAGATCGAGGGCGTGTTCCTCGTCGTGGCGACCGCGCTCTTCCTCTTCTCCTCGTACGGGGCCAGTCTGTCTGCCCCGGGCAAGATCGCGGTGGTGATCCTGGCATCGGCGGTGCAGCTCCTTATGCCGTTCTTCGGCCACGCCACCATGACGAAGGTGCTGCGCTACCTGTCGTTCGTCTTCATCGTGCTGTTCGCGATCCTGGCCATCCTCGTGATCGGTGACCTGCACGGCCTGTCGTTCGCGGGCACGGCGTCGTGGGCCGACTGGACCACCGCGCTGGTGGTGATCATCTCGGTGGGCGGCCTGGGCTGGACCGAGAACGGCAACGACTACTCGCGGTACCTGCCGCGCACCACGCCCCGCTCGCGCACCTTCTGGGCGGCGGCACTGGGGGCCGGCATCCCGTCGGTCCTGCTGGAAATCCTGGGTGCCCTTGCTGCGACCGTCACCACCAAGACGCTCGCCATCCAGGGGCTGGGTGTCCCGGCGGTCTTCCCCGCGTGGTTCGTGGTCCCCTTCCTGCTCTTCGCCATCGTGCAGCTCTTCGCGATCAACACGATCGACCTGTACTCCTCGGGCGTGACGCTCCAGGCGCTGGGGGTGCCGGTCAAGCGCTGGGGCGCCGTGATCATCGACACCGTGATCGTCGCGATCGTGACCGGGCTGGTGCTCTTCAACGGCAACTTCTACAACGACCTGACCGGCTTCTTCCTCTACATCGTGGTGTGGCTGGCGCCCTGGTTCGGCATCCTCATGGTCGACTGGCTGCTGCGCAGGGGTCGGTACGACCGCGAGGCGCTCGCCTCGTCCCGCGGCGGCCTCTACTGGCGGGACGGGGGGATCCACTGGCCGGCCCTGATCGCCCAGGCGCTGGGCATGATCGCCGCGCTGCTCTGGATCAACGCGTCGTTCGCGGTGCCCTCGTTCATCGGCCCGCTCTCGAACGCCATCCCGTCGCTGAAGGGCAGTGACTTCAGCTGGCTGACGGGGATCGTGGTCGGCGGGCTCGTGTACTGGGTGCTCGCCGCGTCGCGGGTCCGGAAGGAGGCGGCCTCCACCGCCGGCTGAGGAGTGGGCGCGCCCGCCTGAAGGGCGGAGCTCGCGCGCTCGCGTCCCGGGGGCGTTTGCCCCCCGGTCCGTTGAGCGGGCCCCGGCACCCGCGCAGCGACTTCGCGCCCAACGGCTCTGGCCTGCCGATCGCTCGGCGGCCAGCATGGGGTTGCCCCCGGGCGGGGGGATGCAGCTGCGGAGGGAGGCCCGGGACCATGCACGAGGTCAAGCTCAGGGAACGGGATGCTGCCCTGGTTGTGTCCAGGCGGCTACCGGTCAGGCTGTCGGGGATCGGCGAGACCCTCGGCACCGCGTTCGGCGAGGTGTACGGGCATCTCGGAGCCGTGGGGGCTGCGGAGCCGGCCGGGCCGCCGTTCGTCATCTACCACGGCCGTCCGGTGGACGACGAGCCGTTCGACATCGAGATCTGCGCCCCGGTCTCCCGGGCGATCGACCCGCCCGGAGGGTGGCAGGTCCAGGAGCTGCCGGCCGGATCGTTCGCGTCGTTGCTCCATGTGGGCCCGTACGACACGCTCGGCGTCGCCTACGAAACCCTGACGAACTGGGTGCACGCGCACGAACTGATCATCGCGGGACCGCCGCGCGAGGTGTACCTGAGCGAGCCCGGGACGCCGCCCGCGGAGGTCAACACCGTCATCGAGTTCCCGGTGGCCGCGGCGCGGTAGCCCCGGAACGACCTGGAGGAGCAGCCGCTCGAGCCCTGGCAACGCGGGTCGCGCGCGGGTGCGGTCCGCGCTCCGTGGGCGAGCCCAGCCCAGGTGCTCCGTAGGCGAGCCTGAGCCCCGCCCGCAGGCTTCGTGCGGCCGTCGGCCCGAGCGACGGAATGGAGCGGGAGACGGGTCTCGAACCCGCGACATGCAGCTTGGAAGGCTGCCGCTCTGCCAACTGAGCTACTCCCGCCCAAGGAGGACGTGCCGGTTCACGGTACCACGGGAACGGAACGGTCCATGCCCGGTGTCGCCGGCGCGGCCTCGGCGGCGCTCGGCGTGCAGCGCTGTCGGGGTCCGCTCTGATGATCAGCGACGGCCGTCCGGCGTAAAGCCCGAGGTCGGGCGGCCGGCCGACGACGTCAAGGCGGACCGCCGTGTACCGGCGCTGGGCGTACAAGGATCTCTTCTGCAGCGACCTGCTGAACAAACTGGCCCAAGCGGCGACGCCGGCCGCGATGTCCAGCGAGGAGACGTCGCTGCTGGAGATCCGGCAGGGCCTTCACCTTCACCATCCGTTCATGGTGTGGGCTCGTTTCGCGCAGTACTCGGGCGCTCGACCTCCACGGGGACAGCGGCTTGATGCCGGGCATGCGGGGGTGTACACCTACCGCATTCGGCG
>JAJYDP010000730.1 GCA_021777365.1 Chloroflexota bacterium
TGCCGATGGCGGACCGGGCGGCCGACGACAAAGCATCGGACACGCTCGTAGTGGTCCCTGGACGAAGGTTCTGGACGGGGAGTTCGACCCTCCCCCATCTCCACCAGGACTCATCAGCGGCGGCGATCAGCCAAATTGGTCGCCGCCGTTTCTGTTTGCCGAACGGGAAGCCGTTGCGTCGTTGCGAGCGCGGCCAGCGCTCGCTTACGCCTTCGCGAGCGCGGCCTCGAGCACCTCGACCTTCTCGAGCAGCGCGTTCATGGCGTCGTCCTGGGCCTTGAGGTGCGCCTGGATCTGCTCTGCCTCGTGGAAGGTGGCCTCCGCGTCCTGGTAGGTCATGTCGGCGCGCTTGTCCGACGCCCGGCTCAGGATGTTCTGGCCGACCATGATCACCGAGAGCATCACCAGCTGGATGAAGGTCTGGCTGACCCACTGGACGAGCGTGAGCGTGCCGCCGTGGACCGCCTGCGGCAGCACCAGCAGGGCGAGTACGGCGAAGGCGTAGGCGCACCACATGGTGCCCACCGCCGTGGTCAGGATGAGCGCGACCCGACCGTTGAGGCCGACGTGCTCATCGGTGGTCTTGGGCGGCCTGGCCTGCCTGTGCGCCGCGACCCGCGGGTGGGGGTGGTGCTCGAAGCTGATTCGCATGCCGTGGCCCCTTTCCAACGCGCTGCCGGCCTGCCCGGCCCGTCGACCCACATCATCCACGCCACCGGCGCCGCCCGCCGGGCCGATCGAATCGGGGACCCGGGCGGGGCCGCCTCCCGCCGTCGCCTGGCGCCGCGCCGAATCGCCCTGTTGCATTCCTGGCGGCAGGTGGCACGCTTGAGGGCGGCCGGACGCGCCGGCCGTCACGGAGAGGCACCATGACCTACAGGCAGACCGGGCCCGTGGAGGTGCGCCCCAACACGCTGCGGGACCAGACACCACCCAACACCTTCCGCACCAGGCCCGTTGTGGCGAGCCAGGACGGCAGGGTCGACCAGAACCGGCTCGGGGCCGGCGTCGCCCGATCCAGGCGCACCTCCCGGCCAGGGTCCGCCGCCCGGCCCGGGCTCTCGCCCGTGGTGTACGTGGCGATGGCCCTGCTGGTCTTCATCCTTGTGCTGTACCTGCTCAACGGGGCCCCGTAGCCGGCGGCATGTGCGGCGGTCTCATCGCTCCTCGGGTACCTGATCCGCTGACCCTGGTCCGGCACCGCCGTGTGGCGGTGGCACGGGGCACGGTCTCCGCGGGAGACGCAGCGCGGCGGCTGCGAGCCATCGCGGCCGCCGTTCGTTGCGAGCAGCCGCGGCGCCCTTCAGGGCCTGGGTGAAGGACTCGGGGACGTTGACGGGTTGGGCGAGGGAAGGCTGGCGACACCGACCTGGATGAGGCCGTTCACCGTGGCGTAGTGGGAGTAGTACGTCTCCTGGTGGATCACGGCCCCGGTCGCGTCGGTGACCGTGCGTGTCACCCACGAGTCGAACCCGTTGGACGCGTACTCGACCTGGTTCTCCTGCCCCGGTTTGAGCGTGGTCACCTTCACGTACTGCGTCGTGGCGTAGGTGTAGTTCTTCACGATCGGTGTCGACAGCGTCACGGTCCGGTGCTGATCCACGCTGAACAGCTGGAACGTGACCGTGCCGGGGCCGTTGATCGCGTGGATCAGCACGGGGTAGGCCGAGTCGTTGCGCCAGGTCATGTCCTGCTCCCAGCCCGTGCCCATCGCGACCGTGGCATCCAGCCCGACCGGGTACCGGGAGATGTAGTAGTAGTGGTTGGCGCGTTCCCCGATCTCGTAGCCGGCGCGAAGGGCCGCGTTGAAGAGCGTGGTCGACGTGCTGCAGATGCCGCCCGCGATCGCGCCGGTCTCCTCCGTGTGGCCGTCGATGATCGCGCCGCCCATCCCGTAGCCCTCGGCGAGAGTGGGCATGCCGACCACCTTCCAGAAGTCGAACCACGCGCCGGGCGCGACCACGTACCCGTCGATCTTCGACGCGGGGATGCCGATGTTCTTGCCCCAGTAGTTGGAGATGCCCGGGAAGAAGTGGGTGGTCCAGCTGCCGACCAGCGTCATCAGGGGAGCGGTCTTGCGGGCCTCGTCCGTGGTGAGCGCCGGGACGACCGAGGTCATCGCCAGCTGAGCCGTCGGCGGCTGGCTGCCCGCGGTCTGTGCCGCGAGGACCAGGGAGATCGTCTGCAGGCTCGCGTTCACGTCGAGCTCGGCGCCGGTGCGGCTTTCGAGCACGCCGACGACCTTGCCGTCGCCCAGCAGGTACGTGGCATCGGTCGGGGCCCGGGAGACCTTCGGGGCGAGCTGTGCGAGCGCGGCCCGTGCCGCGCTCGACATGATCGTCGGGGCGTACCCGCCGTCGGGTGTGGCCACGAACGTGACCCAGGTCCGCAGGGTCGTCGGCGGGATGGTCGTCGAAAAGGCCGTGTTGGTGGCGACCCTGAGCGTGAGCGGCTGGGCGGTCATCTGCCGGGCGGCCACGATCGCCGCCTCGGCCTGGGCCGTGGTGATCGTCGGGGCGACGGGCGACGCGGGCAGACCGATCACCGGTGCGGCGCCGGGGGTCGAGAGCGCGTGATCGGCCTCTGCGAGCACGGCCTGCCGATCGATCGAGCTGCCGGCGGCGGCGGGCCTCACGGTGAACACGCCGTCCGAGCCCAGCACCGCGGCGGCGTCGGCGGCAGAGGCGTCCCGGCCTGCGGCCACCGACGCGACCGCAGCCTGCAGCGCCGCGCGGCTGTAGGTGAGGCTGACCGCGACCGGCTCGCCACGCACGAGCGCGCGCACGTCCTCGGCCAGGTCCGCGCGCAGACCGCCACCGTGGCCCACGGCCATCGCGGCATCGAGCATGGACCCATAGTCGTATCCGCGCCCGAGCCTGGAGAACGGGACGGCCTGGTCGCCATCGGGTGACCGCAACACGAGCGCACCGCGCGTCACGCTGGGAAGCCGGGACCGGAGGACGGCCTCCGCGGCCGCTCGGTCGAGGCCGCCGATGGAGACCCCGCCCACCGTCACGCCCGGGACGACGCGGGCGGCGAACGCCTGCTGGTAACCCAGGGCGAAGCCGACCAGGGCGGCTGCCGCGACGAGCAGCGTGATCCTGAACGCGGCCACCGCGCGCCGCCAGGCGATCGGCTGCGCGAGCCCGAGGTTCGCGGTTTCGGCAG
>JAJYDP010000731.1 GCA_021777365.1 Chloroflexota bacterium
AGCGCCTGGAGCGCTTCACGCAGTGGACCATGCGCCAGGAGGGCCTCGACCACGATGTGGCCCGGGCGAAGGCGCTGGCCTACATGAAGACGATGCCGGCGTGGAAGGACGCCTTCTGACCGGCGACCCGTTCACCTGGCCATGGCAGTCGTCTGGGGCGAGCACTGACTGCTCATCGTCACCGACCGCGCGGCTCGCAGCGGGTCATGGCTCGGATGGATCCTCGCGCGGCAGCAGATAGAGTGCCATCACGAGCGGCGTGCGTGCGAGCACGCTGTGCCGGGTGTCGGCGGGCATCCGGAGCCAAGTGCCCGGGACCGCGGCGTAGGCATCGTCCCCGGCGGTGAGGTCGCCCTCCCCGGACAGGATATGGATGATCGCCGGGCGGGCCGAAGTGTGCTCGGAGAGCCGCTCGCCCGCCGCGAAGGCGAACAGGACGAGTTCGACCCCGGCCTCGTTCGAGAGGGTCTGGCTGTGGATCCCGCGGGCCGGCACGGGGGCTTCGGCGGCGAGGTCCCGGAAGAACGTGTGGGTCGTGCTCATCGCGCCACGATATCGCAACCGCGGTTCAGTCAGCCGCTTCGGCGGTCGGTGCAGGCATCACGTCGTCCTCCTCGGCGACGTATGCGGAGTGCTGCCCCGCAATCAGCCTCCGCGGGCCCAGACATGGTGGTCGGCCAGGTCCTCGATCACGGTGATCAGCCCAGAGTGGTCGAGATCGCCCCCCCCCGCGACGCGCATCGCGACCATCAGCTGCTCCACCTCCGCGGTTGCCGGCAGCACGACACCGGTCTCCCGGGCAAGATCCAGCGCGTTCCGAAGATCCTTGAGGTGCAGCCGCGTCCGGAATCCGGGTTCGAAGTGTCCTTCGAGCATGTTTGATCTCCGTAGCTCGGCCACCTTCGTCGCGGCCAGGCCGCCCTGAAGAACATCAAGGATCCGCGCCGGCTCGACCCCGGCCTTCGAGCCCAGCACCAGGGCTTCCGCGAGCGCCTCGATGACGACCGCGACGACGACCTGGTTGCAGACCTTCACCACCTGGCCGGCGCCGGCCGGGCCCACGTGGACGATCGTCTTGCCGAGCACCATGAAGATCGGCATCGCACGCTGGAAGGCCTCCTCAGGCCCGCCGACCATGATCGAGAGCGTCCCGGCCATCGCGCCCTTGTCGCCGCCGCTGACGGGCGCGTCGAGCATCTCGGCACCCGCCGCTGCGGCGCGGACGGCGAGGTCTCTTGCGACGCGAGGCGCGATGGAGCTCATGTCGATCGCCAGCCATCCGGGCCGAAGAGCCTCGAAGGCGCCGTCGGACCCGAGGTATGCATCCTGCACCTCGGGCGAGTCGGGCAGCATCGTGATCAGCACGTCGCACGCCGCCGCGACCTCCCTTGCGGACCCGGCCGGCGTTGCCCCGTCCGCGGCCAACTCGGCGACGGCGTCACGGTTGATGTCGTGCACAACGAGCCCGAAGCCGGCCCGGAGCAGGTTCCGGGCCATGGGCCGTCCCATGATCCCGAGGCCGACGAGACCGATACGCGGGAGCGCGGTGGCCATGTACTTGTCCTCCGGCTAGTTGCCACGCTGCGCGTGGCTGCCAACTACGAGCTCGCGAAAGCCGCTGGCATACGAGAAGTCGGGGGCTTCCGGATTCGTCGGAACGTACTCGAGGCCGATGTCCCCGCCGTAGCCGACCTCGCGAAGCGCATCCAGGATCTGTTTGAACGGAAGGTCGCCAGTGCCTGGCTCATGACGGCCGGGGAGGTCCGCTACCTGTACGTGTCCGATGTGGCCTGCAGCTTGCCGGATGGCGGCCACGGGGTCGGCCCCCGCCCTGGCGACGTGGTACACGTCGAACTGCAGCTGGACGTTCGAATGCGGGACCGTCCCGATCAAGTCAAGGGCGGCGGCGACATCTGGCAGAAGGTAGCCCGGGGTTTCGGGCAGGTTGAGCGGCTCGACGAGCACTGTAGCGCCGAATACTGCTGCCTCGTCGGCGGCGAACGCGACCGACTCGGACAGCAGCGCCAGTTGATCGGCCAGCGGGACGCTTGGAACGGATTTCCCTGCGAGCGCGTTCAGCTTCGTGCACCCCAGACGACCGGCGAGGGCGAGCGCCCGGGGAACGTTCGCCCGGAACTCGGCTGCCCGCCCTGGGTCGCCGGCCAGACCCCGATCACCGGCCGGGAGGTTGCCTCCATCGAAGTTCAGCATGACCACCGAGACGCCGGCACGGGCGACCGCGTCCACGATCGCGTCCTCGTGCAGTCCTTCGGCGAACTCCGCATGGGGCCACCAACATTCGACGAGGTCGAACCCAGCCCGCGAAGCGGCCTCGAACCGATCGAGAAACGGTATCCGCGAGAAGATGATTGAGATGTTGGCCACAAGGCGCATCATTGAACTCCATTCGCGACGGCACAGTGGACGGGACAAAGCGGGTACAGCGTTTCTGCGTCTGGTCGACTGGTCGACCAGTGTACCATCAAGGGAAACGCATTCGGAGGATGAGATGGCGCGCGCGAGGATCGCGACTCCGGGACTTGAGCGGATCGCGCCACGGGAAGCGCCGTCGACAGAGGTCGCCCGTCGCCTTCTCGACTACCTCTTGTCCGGCAACGTGCGGGCCGGGGAGCGCATCCCATCGGAGCGCCAGCTTGCAGCGCAGCTTGGCGTCGGGCGCTCAGCGGTCCGCGATGCTCTGCGCCCGCTACTTCTGTTGGGCGTGGTAGAAGCGCGTCAGGGCGACGGCACCTATCTGCGGCAACCGGAATCGAGCTTGCTCCCCCAGGCCGTCGAGTGGGGCCTCCTGCTCGGCGAGCACACCACGATCGACCTTGTCGAGGCTCGAGCCTACATCGAGGTGGCGCTTGCGGAGCTGGCCGCCCGACGACGAAGCGGCGAGGATCTCGAACGGATGGAGGCGTTGCTGAGCCAGATGGCGGAGCGCGGCGTGTCCGGGACTGAGTTCAACGAGGCGGATCTCGCCTTCCACCTGGCCATCGCCCAAGCGTCCGGCAACACCGTGCTGTTCGGCACGATCGCGAGTATTCGGACGCTCCTTCGGGTCTGGATCACTCGCGTCACAGCTGCGGCTCCCAACACGCAGCGGTCGTATGAAGAGCACGTGCCCATCTTCGAGGCGATCCGTGCCGCCGACCCAACCGCG
>JAJYDP010000732.1 GCA_021777365.1 Chloroflexota bacterium
GACCCGGTTCTGGTCCAGGCCGAACTCGTCCCGGCGGAACTGGTTCTCGTAATAGCGCCAGTCCCACGAACGGAGCGGCGACTCGCCGATGTCGGCGCTCATGAGCTGCCCCAGCCGCTCGATCTCGACGCGCGCCTTCGCCTGGAGGGGCGGCAGCAGCCCCTCGTAGAAGCGCTGCACGGCCTCCGGATCCCGGGCCATCTTGACCTCGAGCGCGTAGTGCGCCCAGGAGGGCATGCCGAACAGTGCCGCGATCCGCCGGCGGATCTGCAGACCCTCCTCGATGACGGGCCGGTTCACCGACGCCGCCCGGTTGAAGAGCTTGAACTCCAGCTGCTCGCGGAGATCCCGGCGCTCGGCCTGGTCCAGGAACGGGAAGACGCTCGGATAGTCGAGGTTCACCTTCCAGGTGCCGGGCCGCGTGCCGGGCGGAAGCCGCTCCACGTAGGAGTCGGGAAGCCCGGCCAGCTCCTCGCGCGTCAGCTCGAGCCCGTCGCGCTGCTCGTCGACGTTGCGCTGGAAGGAGACCTCCAGTTCGACGAGCCGGTCCCTCAGCCGCTCGAGCTCGGCGCGCATCGGCGGCGGGAGCTCGTGTCCGGCGCGGCGGAAGTCGCGCAGCCAGTGGTCCACCAGTCGGCGCCGTTCACCGGTCAGCGCGCGCGCTTCGTCGGTGGCCGCGTACTCCCGCACGGCACGCACCAGGTCCTCGCGGAAGAGCAGGCCGACGCGCCACTTCGCCAGCCGCTCCTCGGCGGCCTGCGCAGCGTCGCGGACGTCGCTCTCCGGGTGCACGCGGGCCATGAACGCGCCCCGACCGTAGGCGATCTCCACGCGAGCGAGCGCCTGGTCGAGGGGCAGCATCGCGGCCTCGAAGGCAGGTGGGGCGACGACTGCCCGGTCGACGAGGGCGTTCGCCTCGGCCAGCGCAGCGTCGGTCACCGCCGCGACCGATTCGGCCGTGACGGTCGTGTAGTCGAAGAGCATCGAGCGATGGTACCGCCGGGTCGGGCGCGGCATCCCGGCAGGGGGCATGGGCGCCGCGGTCGACGGGCCGCCACGTGCCGCGGCGCCGGGGATTGGCGGTCGGGGTGAATGTGGACGGCGATTGTGGACGGATTCCGGACAAGTGCCCCGAAGCGACCGAAGGTGGTGGACAACTGGCGTTGACGCGTGCGCACCGCGGCCGATACAGTCATCCCAGCCCGGAGGGGCCACGGATCTCGACCAGGAAGCCCGGTGGACAACCACCCAGCCTCCCGAGTCGGGACCAGGGATCGGCGATGGGCCAGCTGGTCCGCCAGTTGCGCCGCGATCCGTTCCCCGGCTCGGATGATGGGTTGCCGGTTCGTCCGGTGACTCGCTCCGACCCGTCAGTTCCTCCGGGCTCTCTCGTGTCTTCCCCGAGCCCACGGGGCGGGTGCTCTGGCGCCCCGCTGGGCAGGCGATGGTGCGCGGGCGACCCGAGGGGCAGGCGATGGTGCGCGGGCGACCCGAGGGGCAGGCGAAGGTGCCCGGACGTTCCTCGCGACCGCCGGCTGCAGCGCGGGTCCCCGGCCGGGACGGTCTATGCGCCTCCGGCCATCCCCAGGATCGAGAACCCGCCGTCGGTGTGGACGACCTCGCCCGTGACGCCGGACGCCAGGTCGCTCGCCAGCCAGACCGCGGTCCCGCCGATGTCGTCCAGGGCAAGGTTCCGCCGCAGCGGGGCCACGTCCCGGAACTGCGCGTAGAGGTCGCGGAAGCCGGCGACGCCGCTCGCGGCCAGGGTCCGGACGGGTCCGGCGCTGATCGCGTTCACGCGGATCCCCCTGGGCCCGAGGTCCGCGGCCAGGTACCGGACGCTCGCCTCGAGCGCAGCCTTGGCCACGCCCATGACGTTGTAGTGGGGCACCGCGCGCTCGGCCCCCAGGTAGCTGAGCGTGATGACGCTCGCACCGGGGCGCAGGTACGGCAGCGCGGCGCGGGTCAGGGCCGTCAGCGAGTACGCACTCACGTCGAGCGCGAGGTGGAAGCCGTCCCGGCTGGTGTCCACGAACGCGCCGTCGAGGTCCTCCCGGCGCGCGTGCGCCACCGCGTGCACCAGCACGTCCAGGTCGCCCTGCTGCTCGCCCCATCGCTCGAAGACACGCGCGATCTGCGCGTCGTCGGACACGTCGCACGGCTCGACGAAGTCGATCCCCAGGCCCTCGGCCAGGGGTCGGACCCGCCGCTCGAGCAGCGCCTCCACCGAGCTCAGGCCGACCGTCGCCCCCTCGGCGTGCAGGGCCTTCGTGATCCCCCAGGCGATCGAGTGGTCGTTCGCGACCCCGAACACCAGCGCGCGCTTGCCGTCGAGCAGTCCCATCGTCCCCTCCTCGCAATCCCAGGGAGCGTACCCGAAGGGTTGCCGGCGCGAGCGCACGCCCACGGGTCCCCTTGTCGAGGACGCGTTCCGGAGTCACGTCCGGGAGCGCGACCGGAAGTCACGCCCGGGCCGCGATCTCCCCCGGCGCCCGGGCCGCGACCGGGAGTCACCCCTGGGCCGCGATCTCCCCCGGCGTCCGGGAGCGCCGTCGGAAGTCACGCCCGGGCCGCGATCTCGCCCGGCGCCCGGGCCGCGACCGGGAGTCACCCCTGGGCCGCGATCTCCCCCGGCGTCCGGGAGCGCCGTCGGAAGTCACGCCCGGGCCGCGATCTCCCCCGGCGTCCGGGCCGCGATCGGGAGTCACCCCTGGGCCGCGATCTCCCCCGGCGTCCGGGAGCGCCGTCGGAAGTCACGCCCGGGCCGCGATCTCCCCCGGCGTCCGGGCGAATGCCGCGTGCGTCTCCGCGCAGAAGAGCACGAACGTGGCGCGCTCGATCCCGGTCGCGCCGCGCAGGTGCTCGGCAACCGCACGCAGCCGCGGGCAATCGTCGCGCCGCGGGCTCGCGGGCGCGTCCTCGCGGGCGGGTGGGGATCGCCGGCCCCACCGGTCCGTCCCCGCGGGCGGGTGGGAATCGCCGGCCCCACGCGTCCGTCCTCGCGGGCGGGTGGGGATCGCCGGCCCCACGCGTCCGTCCTCGCGGGCGCATCGCACCAGGTCGGTACCATCCGGGCGGCACCCGCGAGCGAACCACCAGCAACGACAGCAGGTGAGGCATCCGTGGAACACGTCGCCGGCCCCATCCACCGAGTCCCACTCGGGTT
>JAJYDP010000733.1 GCA_021777365.1 Chloroflexota bacterium
GTCGGCGACGCGAGCCGCCATCGACGAGGGCATCGTCGCCGGTGGGGGCACCGCCCTGGTGCGGGCGCGCGCCGACGTGGACGCGCTGGTGGCGACCCTGAGCGGGGACGAGGCGACGGGGGCCCGGCTGGTCTCCTTCGCCCTGTCGTCGCCGCTGCGCAACATCGCGGCCAACGCCGGCTTCGAGGGTGCGGTCATGGTGCGCGAGGTGGCCGACGCCACCGGGTCGATCGGGCTGAACGCGGCGACCGGTGTCCTGGAGGACCTGGTCCAGGCGGGCGTCATCGACCCGGCCAAGGTGACCCGCTCGGCGCTGCAGAACGCGGCCTCGATCGCCGCGCTGCTGCTCACGACCGAGGCGACCGTGGCCGACAAGCCCGAGCCCCCGGCCGCCCCCATGGGCGACCCCTCGATGGGCGGCATGGGCGGAATGATGTAGGCGAGCATTGCGCTCTATGCGGGTCGGGCCGGGTCCTTCGGGACCCGGCCCGACGGCGTTCTCCCAGTCACCGAGCGCCGGTGGGGGGTACTGACGCGGCGACACGAAATCGCCCGGTGGGCTGGCGGGGGAGATTTGGCCAGTGCTCCGAGCGAATTGTCGCAGATCCGTGACGAGCACCGCTCTGGAAATCGGTCCAGCCAATTGCGGCAGTGTCGCACCGTGATATAAGAAAAGACTTCTTTTCTTTCCCGGCGCGGACTATGGTCCCAGTAGCGGCCCCGGGGCGGGCCGGTGGGTCCGGCACGGCGTCGAGCGATTGACGCCGGAGTGGAGGGAACATGCAGCGCAGGCATGAGTCAGTTTCTGGTGGTGCGGGTGCGCGAGGTGTGGTCCGATGGGGATCGCGGGGCCTGGTCGCGGCAGTTGCGGCACTAGCCGGGCTGGTCGGGCTGGCGGCGCCGGCGGGAGCGAGCGCCGTCACGAATGCGTCGCTCATGGTGGCGCAGTACCCCCAGGCGGCCACCCCTACCTTCTCGATCGCCAACCTGGCGTACGGGAACCAGCCCTCGCTCTGGCAGGCCGACTTCACGACCTCGGCCACGGGAGCTCTCGCCAATCCCGACACCATCTCGGTGACGTTGCCCGGCTTCGTGCTCGCGTTGGCGCCTGGCTTCACGCTCGGTGGGTTTGGGTGCACGGGGGCGGCAGCGAGCGGAGTGGGGAGCGTCTCGGTCCAGACCATTACGGTCGAGGTCCCGACGGGATGCACCCTCGGCGCCTTGACAGCCGGCACGATCGAGTTCACCAGTGGCGTCACTAACCCGCCGGCTACCGAGCCTGGGTACGAGGCGACTGCCTGGGTGGCGACCAGTGTCGACACTTCGCAAATTCCCTTCGGGGCGTTGGCCACCAGCAGTCTGGCCCCTTCGGGAACCAGCGTCAAATCGATGACGGTGACCGCGCTGCACGGCACGGCAGGCTCGTGGCCCGACACCTGGACGTTCGGCTTCACGACCTCGACCTCACAGCCTCTCACGGGAGCCGGCCCCTATGGTGGGGCTCTCGTCGCCAGCGACAACGTGCTCGTGATGTTCCCGGCCGGCTTCGGGGTCCCGTCCGACCCGACGGTGCAGCTCGGGGCGGCCTTTGGCGCTTCTTGCATAGGATCGGGGTCTACCGTCGGGCAGACGGTCACGATCCTCCTGGGGGGCATCTGTACCCTGGCCGCCAACACCGCCACGACGGTGGCGATTGGTGGGATCACCGATCCGTCGGCGGCGGGTAGCTACTCCTTCGCCGTGCGGACGTCCGAGGACACGACCGGGGGAGTGGACAGTCTCACCGTCGCGCCAGCGACCAGCGTGACGGGTGTCTCCTTCAGCGCCGCGTCCTACGCCGGCAACGCCACGACCACCTGGCAGGTCGGATTCACTCCGTCGACGCCGGGCGGGCTGGTGGCCGGGGACCAGATCGTGGCCCAGTTCCCGCCGGGGGACTTCACGACCGGGGCCTCCCCGGCGGTGACCTTCGCCCTGGGCTTCTCGGGTGGAACCAACTGTGCCCACCCGGTCTTTACCTTCGATGGCGCGACGGGACTGCTGACCGTGACGGTGCCGAGCGGGTGCTCGCTCGCGGGCGGCACGCCCGCGGCCCTCACGCTCTCGAGCCTCGTCAACCCCCCGGCGGGGACCACGTACACCAATACGGACTTCTCGGTGGCTACCTCCGCTGACTCCTCGCCGGCCAGCCCGAGCTCGGTCCAGCCGATCGTCGCGGCGGGCTCCGCCGTCTCGGCGGTGAGCTTCGCTCCCGCCGCGGGCAGCGCCTACGGCAACCAGACCTCGGTCTGGGACGTCGGCTTCAAGCCCACGACGGGCCTGATCCCGGGCGACACCGTGTCGGCGACCTTCGCACCGGGCTTCTCCCTGTCGGGGACCGTGGCGGCCGGTGTGACCCTCGGATCCGGATTCAGCGGGACGTGCACGACCCCCGGGGCCACGGTGACGGGGTCGACCGTGACGGTCACACTCCCGGCGACCTGCTCCCTGGCGGCCTCCACTCCGGCCACGGTCACCGTCACGGTGACCAACCCGCCCGTCACCGACGCCTACAGCGCGGGCCAGTTCAGTGTGGCGACGTCCGAGGACGCCTCGCCGGTCAGCCCGACCTCGGTCATGGCCATCCTGGCCTCTGGCTCAGCGGTCACCGGCGTCACCTTCAGCTCGTCCCCGAGCACCGGAGGCGTCGCGGCCACCTGGACGGTCGGCTTCACGACCTCGGTGGTGGGCGCGCCCCCGGCCTTCGGCGGTGCCCTCACGCCCGGTGACACGGTTGCCGTGACGTTCCCCTCGGGCACCGGGCTCGCGGCGCACCCCGCGATCAGTCTCGCGGGCTGCGCGAGCGCCCTCGCCACCACGACCGGCACCACGGTCGTCATCACCGTTCCGGCGAACTGCTCCATCGCTGCGGGTGCGCTGGCCGCCATCTCGATCGACGCCACCAACCCGCCCGCGGGGACCTTCGCCACCACGGACTTCGCCGTGGCCACGTCGGAGGATCCCACGCCGGTGCCTCCGTCGTCCAGCGTGATTCTGAGTGCCCAGGGCTCGGCCGTCTCGGGCGTCAGCTTCAGCGAGCTGTCCACCGCGGGCAACACCGCGACCACGATGACCGTCGGGTTCACGCCGTCGCTGCCCGGCTCGCTGGGTGGTGGCAGCACGATC
>JAJYDP010000734.1 GCA_021777365.1 Chloroflexota bacterium
TCGTGCCCGCCTCCGCGTACTTCTCCGCGATCATCCGGGCGCTGATCGTGCGCGCCCGCTCGTACTGCTCGGCCAGCGCCTTCCTGGCCGTCTCGTCCCGCATCGCGTAGTGCCAGAACTCGCTCATCAGCAGCAGCCAGTCGAGGCCCGACGGCGCCGCGCCCTGGGAGGACGACTCGAGCCGCGCGATCGCCTCGCTGAGGGTGGCGCCGGCCATGGCGCGTGCCGCCGTGACGGCCTGCTCCGCCGTGCGCCGCTGGATGAGCGCCATGATCAGGTCCGTCTTGCTGCGGAAGTTCGAGTAGACCGCGCCCTTCGTGAAGCCGGCCGCGTCCGCGACCTCGTCGAGGGAGGCCGCGTCGAAGCCGCGTCGCGCGAACACGGCCGCCGCCGCGTCGATCAGCAGCCGCCGTGTCAGCTCCTTGCGCGCCTGGCGTCCGAGCTTTTCCCCTTGCATGACGTAAGCATACCACCCAGTATCCAGATACCCCCTGGTATTGACATACCGGAGGGTATGCGATACCCTCCGGTATGCGACACGGCCTCGATCGGTGACCGTGGAGGGGCCGGGTGGCATGGAAGGATCCCGTGCCGGCCGGGAAGGATCCCGATCCGACGGAGACCGGGGACGGAGGACGCCGATGCTGCTGGAGATCGAGAACCTGACGAAGGTGTACCGGGGCGCCGTCCGCGCGAATGATGGCGTGACGCTCTCCGTCGAGGCCGGCGAGGTGTACGGCCTGCTGGGCCATAACGGCGCGGGCAAGACCACGCTCGTCAACCAGGTGGTGGGGCTGCTGCGGCCCGACGCCGGGGCGATCCGCATCGACGGGCTCGACGCGGTGGCCCGACCGGCGGAGTCCCGGCGCCGCTGCTCCATCCAGCCCCAGGCGCAGGTGCCCATCGCAGGGCTGACCCCTCGCCAGGCCATCGACCTGGTCGGCCGGCTTCGCGGCGCGCCTGCGACGGCTGTGCGGCGCCGAGCGTCCGCGCTCACCACGGCGCTCGACATCGGGGAATGGCTCGACGTCGACGGGGCCCGCCTGTCGGGTGGCACGAAACGCCTGGTCTCCTTCTGCATGGCCGCCGTCACTCCGGGCCAGGTCGTGATCCTCGACGAGCCCACCAACGACGTCGACCCCATCCGGCGCCGCCTGCTCTGGGCGCAGGTCCGGGCACTGGCCGACGACGGGGCCGCCGTCCTGCTCGTCACCCACAACGTCGTGGAGGCCGAACGGGCCGTGGACCGCCTGGCGATCCTCGACCACGGCCGCGTGGTGGTGGAGGGTTCGCCCGCGGAGCTGAAGGCCGGGCTGGCCGATGACCTCCGGCTGGAACTCGTGCTGGAGCCCGGTGCAGAACCCCCGGTGATGGCGCCCTTCGCGCGCCGCTCGGCGGTCAACGGCCGCCGCACGCTGGCCACCGTCCCGGCACAGTTTGCGTCCGAGGCCGCCGCGTGGGGCCAGCAGCTCAGGCGTCAGCGGCAGATCGAGGAGTTCTCGCTCGCGCCCGCGACGCTCGAGGACGTCTACGTCGAGCTGGTGGGTCGAGCCGACGGCGTCGAGACCACGGCGCCCACCATCGTCCGGGGGGAGCTGGCCGATGTCCACGCTGCGTAGCTACCGCCTGCTCGTGACCTGGCAGGCTCGCCGCCTCAAGGGAGTGCTTCCGCTCGCGATGGCCGTCCAGGCACTTCTGGCGCTGGGCATCGTGATCGGCTACCCGCTGCTGTTCCCCAGCCTGGATCGCAGCACCACGCTCTTCCTCGCCACCGGAGCGCCGACCATCACGCTGATCACGATGGGACTCGTGCTGGTGCCCCAGCTGGTCGCCCAGGCGAAGACCGAGGGGACGCTCGACTACATGCGCTCGCTGCCCGTGCCGCGCCTGGTGTTCCTGCTGGCCGACCTGACGGTCTGGCTGGCGGTGGTCCTGCCGGGCGTCGTCTTCGCGGTCATCGTGGGCGACCTGCGGTTCGGGCTCGACCTGGCCGTCAGCCCGCTCGTCGTGCCGGCGATGCTGCTGGTCGCGCTGACGGCGACGGCGATCGGGTACGCGATCGCGTCGCTCCTGCCGGCGATGCTGGCGAACCTCCTCACGCAGGTGCTGGTCGTCTTCGTGCTGATGTTCTCGCCGCTCAACTTCCCTGCCCAGCGGCTGCCGGGCTGGCTGGCTGCCGTGCATCGCGTGCTGCCCATCGAGGCGATGGGCGAGGTGATCCGGGGCACGCTGGCCGGGAGCGTCTTCCCGCTGAGCGCCGGCGCGTTCCTGCTGATCGCCGCCTGGTGCGTCGCGTCGTTCGCCGTGACCCACCAGGTGATGAACCGCCGCGCGTGAGGGACACGCGCCATACTGGCGGCGACAACCGCGACGCGTCCCCCGGAGGTTCCATGAAGTTCGGGGTGACTGCGTGAGCACCGTCCAGGTCGGCGAGCGGCCCTGGGCCCGCCGCACCAGGCTCGTCTGCACCATTGGTCCGTCCAGCGCCGGCCGCCTGGCCGAGCTGATCGCCGCCGGTCTGGATGTCGCACGCGTGAACTTCTCGCACGGCTCGCGCGAGGAGTGGGCCGCGTCGATCGCCGCGGTGCGGCAGGCGGCGGATGAGGCGGATCGGCCCGTGGCCGTCATGGCCGACCTGTCGGGTCCGAAGGTGCGCCTGGGGACGTTCACGGACGGATCGATCCAGCTGGTCGAAGGGTCGAGCTTCACGCTCCGCCGCCAGCCCGGCCCCGGCGACGCGACCGGTGTCGGCACGTCCTACCCGGGGCTGGTCGACGACCTCCGGCCCGGGGACCGCGTCCTCCTGTCCGACGGCGTGGCGGAACTCCGCGTCGTCCGCGCCTCCGCAGCGGGTCTCGAGACGGTGGTGGTCCGCGGGGGGGTCGTTCGATCGCGCGGCGGGCTCAACGCCCCATCGGAACGCCTGTCGCTGGCCGGCCTGACGGAGAAGGACCGCCGCGATGCGCGCACGGCGCTCGACCTGGGGGTGGACTTCGTGGCGCAGTCGTTCGTGCGGCGGCCCGAGGATGTGCTGGAGCTCCGGCGCCTGCTCGGGCGCGACGGCCCGCCGATCGTGGCAAAGATCGAGACGGGCCCCGCGGTGGCCGCGTTCGAGGGCATCCTCGCGGTCACCGACGCGGTCATGGTCGCGCGCGGGGACCT
>JAJYDP010000735.1 GCA_021777365.1 Chloroflexota bacterium
GACCGGCCTCCTCGCCCTCGACCTGGAGGCGAGCCTGCTCGCGCACGGTCCGAAGGCCCTCCTCGCGGACCCCGGCGGTGCGGGGAAGGGGCGGGTCCAGGGGGAGCGTGGTGGCGGCCAGGGCGCGACGGGTCGGGATGGGGGGCTCGTGCTCGCGAAGGGCGCGGCGCTGCTTCGCCGTGATGCTGGCGACCAGCGAGAGGTCGTCGTGCCGGCGGCGCCAGGTGGCGCACTCGACCTGCCAGCGGCAGACCTCGCAGTGCTCGACGGGGTCGGGCCGGGTAAGCGGCGGATACGCGGGGATGGAGGCGCCCACGAACGCCTCGAAGCGCGCGCGGACCAGGCGGTAGTAGGCGAGGTAGTCGGCGGTGCGGAGGTGGTCGACCGCATGCCTGCCCCCGCCGAGCGCGACGTGCATCTGCGCGGGGCGGCAACCCTGGAGGCGCTCCAGCAGGTCGGTGTAGAGACAGAGCTGGAGGATCGCGGATGCCTTCGTGTGCCGGGCGAGCTTGGTGTCCCAGGCCTCGTAGCTCCAGCTGCCGAGGTCGCTGGGGGTCTCGACACGGCGCAGGAAGTCGGCAAAGCCGAGCCAGTGGGCGACCGGGCTCGTTCCATCAGCCGCCGGCCCTTCGAGGAACGTGGCCTGGTACACGACGTCGACGCCGGCGCGCATGGCGGCCAGGCTCCTGCTCGCCTGGTCGCGGAGCCGGGCGCCGCGGTCCGGTATCGACTCGTCCGGGGCGATCTCGGCGATGGTGCAGCCGTCAGCGCGCAGGGCCTCCAGGAAGCGATGCTCGTGCTGGAGGCCGCGCTGCGCGATCCGGTCCAACTCGGGGTCGGCGCGGTTCGGACGCTCGACGAGGCCCGCCAGCGCCGCACGTTCGAGATTCGTCAGGTGCTCGCAGGCGAGGAACCCGACGAGGTCGGTGGCGGAGTAGACGGGTGTGCCGTCGATCAGCTGCATGCGGGGACGCGGGGCACGGCGGGAGGCGGCGTGTCGGCCGGGTCAGCCGGGTCGGCCAGGTCGACAGGGTCGGGCAGCAGGTGGGCCGGGTCGGACAGGTCGGACGGGTCGGCCAGGTCGGGCAGGTCGGGCGTGAGAACCGGGCGCGCAGCACGGGCGTGGCCCGGTCCAGTCGCATCGGTCGACTCGTGGTCGCCGGCCTGGCACCGCAGGCAGAGGTCGTCCGGCCAGGTCGCGGTCCGGTCGCACCCGCAGACGCAGTCGCACCGGGCGTCGTCGTCAAGGACGCCGCTTCCGGCCACGAGCACCACGCCCTCGGCCGAGTCGAGGTCGAACGGGTCGCCGTCCAGCATCACGCGCGGTCCCCTCCCGGCACCTGGAGGTCCCCCGGGCCCCAGTGCGCCCTGAAGTCCACACTGTACCGCGCGCTGTGACAGCTAGGCTGGCACGAATTGACGCGCATCGTCCCGTCGACCGGGATCGCTCGCCTGGTCATGCCGATCGGCAGCCGAATCCCGGTGCCCGCGCGCACAGGTGCCGCATTCGACGGGGTGGGCTCCCAGCCGTCCGACCGGCACGCGGGCTTGCCGCGGGGGCACGGCGTCGCCAGTCGCGCTTACACGGGCTCGCCGCCGGCACATGGGGCTTGCCGCCGGGGCACGGGGTCGCCGGGTGGCACACGGGGCCCGCCGCCGGCCGTTCGTGGCTCGCCGGAGCGCTGGTTGCTCGCCGCCGGCCGTTCGTGGCTCGCCGGAGCGCTGGTTGCTCGCCGCCGGCCGCTCGCGGCTCGCCGGAGCGCTCGTTCCTGCAGAATTTGCACCCGGGGAACGTTATGTTCGTTCGTGGCGTGGCGGAACGGGTTGGCGGGGGTCGCGACGGCGGCACGGCCCGCGGGTCGAGCACGAACACGCACGGTGCGCGGGCCTGGAGCCACGGGCACGCCGGCGGGACGCGCGCCAAGCCGACATAGCGTTGTGCTGGTGCAAGTCCTGCAGGATGCAGGAGCGGGGCAGCGGCAGGAGCCACGGGCACGCCGGCGGGACGCGCGCCAAGCCGACATAGCGTTCTGCCGGTGCAAGTCCTGCAGGATGCAGGGGCGGGGCAGCGGCAGGAGCCACGGGCACGCCGGCGGGACGCGCGCCAAGCCGACATGGCGTTCTGCCGGTGCAAGTCCGGCAGGATGCAGGGGGTGGGCACCCGCGGGCTGCGGGGCCGTCGGCAGGATGCGACGGGCGGGAGACTGGCGCATGGGCGGGGAAGCGGCACCCACGCCCCCGCGGTTACCTGATGGTGACGGTCGAGGCCGGGGTCAGGGCGAGGCGCTCCGTGGCGACGCCCGGCTGCAGCACGGCCGGCTCCCACGTGTACGTTCCGGTCGTCAGCACCCGGGCGAGGTAGCGCGGCGGCAGGCTCAAGTCGCAGACGAACCACTGCACTCGCGGGCCCTCCACCAGCCACGGCCAGGTGAACTTGTCCGCGTCGGGGGCCTGGTAGTACCGCTCCCAGGTCAGCGCCACGAGCCCGCACGGGACCGTCTCCGTCAGCAGGTAGCACCCGCTGGGCTGCACGCCAGTGACGGTCACGCCGAACCGCACGTCGACGAGCGCACCGGGGGAGAGCACACCCGCCGGCGCAACGGTGCGCGCCAGGGCCAAGTCGGGATCGAGCGCGATCGAGGCGGTGTCCAGCGGCGCCCGCCAGGAGGTGGTGACGACGACGGCACCGCGCACCACCTCCGCGCTGAACGACGCGCGCTGAGCCGCCGTCAGCGAGAGTGACCAGCTCCGCCCCGCCGCGAGATTGCGCTCCACCCGCTTGCCGCTCACCGTGTACGCGAAGCGTGCCCCCGTGGCGGTCGCACGCTCGATGGCCCGCTCGACGTACGCGAGCTGCTGGAGGCTGAGCAGGGTGGTGGTGCTCGGGTTGGACTCCACGTAGGCCTCCGCCTGGTCCGCGATCGGATCGCCGAGATCGGCCGCCAGCCACGCCAGCAGCGCCGTGGCCTCCGAGATCGCCGGGCCATCCTCCGAGACGTGCAGGCGGACCAGCGATCCATACCGCTGGCCGTACCGGCCGAGCAGGCTGCGCTCGATGGCGCGCGCCCCGGCCTCGTCGCCCAGCGCCGCGAGACCCAGCGCCGCGTAGAGACGCATGGTGGGAGCGAGGTCCGGGGCGGCTGCGGCCTCGCGGAGGTCCC
>JAJYDP010000736.1 GCA_021777365.1 Chloroflexota bacterium
TCTCGTACTCGCTGCGGATCTCCTCCGCCTCCTCGTAGGTGAAGTTCTGCCGGAACGTCTCGAACTCGATCTCCTTGACGAAGTCGACCTCGCAGTTCTCGATGATCTCCGCGTAGTGGCGCGCGGCCTGCTCCACGAACTGCGCGACGAGCTTGCGTTCCTCCTCGGGCGGGAGCGTGCGGAGCGGCAGCAGGTGGTACTCGCCAGCGGAATCCGTGATCCTCCGCAGGATCGGCTGCAGGTCGCGGGCGACACGGGTGTTCTGCGGGAAGACGCACACCGACTGCTGCAGGTAGACCGCGCCCACCTTCTTCAGCATTCGCCACACGTAGACCCGGTTTGCGGAGGGCTTCGCCGGCACCCGGTAGACCAGCACCACGAAGCGTGGACGCGGCGATCCCGCCATCGAGCTCCGGTCCTCCCTGCGTTCGGCCGTCCGGGCCGACCCCTCACGCGTGCCGCCTCTGCGGGAACGGACAACGCCCGCTGGCTACGCGGATCGGCGTTCCGCGGATGATACGCCTCGCCACCGCGCAGGCTTGACCCGGCAAGGCGTTTGTCTGTAGCATGCATAGAGATGTAGCAGCTATTACAACAGGAGACTTGATGCAGACGCTCGTGGCCGCGGTGCCGGCCTTCCTGGCCTCCGTGGTGGAGTTCGTGGAGGCCCTCACCATCGTCCTGGCCGTCGGCGTCACGCGCCAGTGGCGCTCGACGCTGATCGGGGTGGGCGCCGCCACGCTCGCCCTCGCGATCATCGTCGGCGTGTTCGGCACCGCCATCGTCCTGCTCGTGCCGATCGGGACCCTGCGCCTCGTGGTCGGCACCTTCCTCCTCATCTACGGGCTGCAGTGGCTGTGCAAGGCGATGCTGCGGGCCACGGGGGCCAGGGCCAAGCACGACGAAGCCGCAATCTACCGGCGCGAGATCGCGCAGCTCACGGAGGAGCCGCCGGTCCCCGCGAAGGGCATGGACTGGATCAGCTTCACGGTGGCCTTCAAGGGCGTCCTCCTCGAGGGGCTCGAGGTCGCGTTCATCGTGGTCACCTTCGGCGCCTCGGCCGGGCAGCTCGGCCCCGCCGCGCTCGGTGCCGCCGTGGCCGGCGTGCTGGTCCTGGCCGTCGGTGCCTCGCTGCACCGGCCGCTCGCCCGCGTGCCGGAGAACGGCCTGAAGTACGCCGTCGGTCTCATGCTCGTCACCTTCGGCACGTTCTGGGCGGGCGAGGGGATCGGGATCGCGTGGCCCGGCAGCGACGCCGTGCTGCTCGTGCTCCTGGCGGCCTACCTGGTGGTGAGCCTGGCCGGCGTCTGGGCGGTGCGCTCGCTGCTGCGGACGCGCCTCGTGGTCGCGCCGGCGACGGTCGGGGAGTAGCGCCATGCACTACCTGCGCTCGTTCGGCGCCTTCTGGTACGACTTCCTCGTGGGCGACCGGCCCGAGCTGTTCCTGGGCCCCATCGTGGCCCTGGTGCTGGCGTGGCTCCTCGTGAGCGCAGGCCTGCCGGCTGGCGGCGCCGGGATCTTCCTGTTCGCAGCGGTGGTCGCCGCCGGCGCCTTCAGCCTGTACCTGACCGCGCGCCCGAAGGCATAGCCGCCCCCGGCTCGAGCAGTGACGGGTAGCGAGCGGCGAGCAGGAGTGCGCCCGCAACCAGGACGACGCCGGCCCACGATCCCTCGGTGGTGAAGAGACCGATCGCGAAGGCGGCCGCCAACCCGATCTCCCGGCGGACCGTCAGCATCGCCGGGAGCGCGAAGAGCAGCCCGAACACGTGGAGGTCGGGTGAGCCGACGAGGGTCAGGATGCCGATCCAGGCCCCCGCGTGCCGGCGCGGAACCGCGAACACGAGGAGCACCGTCGCGGCCGACAGGGCCAGCCCGAGCGGCAGTGGGATCAGGTGTTGCAGGGAAATCCCGCCCACGTCGAGGCCGGGCCGGGCAGCGCGTCGCACCTGCTCCAGCCAGTCGATCCAGAGGCCCAGACCCGTCAGCGGGAACGTGGCGAGCACGAAGACCGCGGCTGCAGCCACGCCCAGGAGGGCGGCGCGCCGGCGGCGCCGCAGCAGGTAGATCCACGGGTGGACCTGGGACGTCTTCAGGATGGCGACGAAGACGCCGAGGGCGCCGTCCACGATCGCCGGCCGGGGTTTCGCGGCTCCGGCCAGCTCGTGATCGCGCACCCGGGCGGCGCCCCCTGGGCCATCGAAGAAGAGCGCCACGAAGGCGGCGAAGAGCAGGACCTGGACGTTGAGCCCGAGCAGCGCCTCGGCGAACGGTGGCCAGGCGAATGCGAACGGCCATGCCCACCAGGGAATCCCGAGCCGCCGGCAGGCCCAGGCGGCGGCCACCATGCACACGAGCGCCCAGCCCAGGGTGACCGGGCCCTGCGGCAGCAGCGCGAACGGGGCGAGGACCGGGAGGAGGAAGGGGGGGTACAGGAACGGCTGGCCGGCACCCTCCGTGACCTGGAAGCTCGAGGCGAGGTAGGGCGCACCACCGTGGATCCAGCGTTCCGTGGCCTGCAGCGGGATCTGCAGGTCGACCGCCAGGGGATAGGACCGCAGGAGCGCGGACGCCGTGGCCAGGGTCGACCATGCGGCGGCGCCCGCCAGCCCAGCACGGAGGAGCCGGTTGGGCAGCGTGCCCGGCACGAGCACGGAGGCCGCAGGGGCCGCGTGCCGGTGGCGCTCGATCAGGCGTGACACGCGGCCATTCTGCCGCTTCGCGGCCGCTTCCCGCGTCGGGCCGCCCGCCCGGCGTACCATCAGTCTTCCATGCCCCACCTCGACGCCACCGCGGCCGTCGTGCCGTCCGCCGGTGCGCCGGCACCGCCGCCGCTCATCGAGGCCCGTGCGCTCACCAAGCGGTTCGGGTCGTTCACCGCGGTCGACGCAATCGACTTCGACGTCGCTCCCGGCGAGGCGTTCGGCTTCCTCGGTCCGAACGGCGCCGGCAAGACCTCGACGATGCGGATGATCGGCTGCGTCTCGCCCCTGACCTCCGGTTCGCTCCGGGTGCTCGGGCTCGACCCGCGCAGGGACGGTCCGCGGATCCGGGCGCGCTTGGGCGTGGTACCCCAGGCAGACACCCTGGACATGGAGCTGACGGTCCGCGAGAACCTGCTGATCTACGGCCGGTATTTCGACCTGAGCCGGCGCGAGGCGTT
>JAJYDP010000737.1 GCA_021777365.1 Chloroflexota bacterium
AGCGGGGCGGTGGGCGACGCCTCCCCGTTGAGCGCGTCGGCGATGAGACGCAGCACCCACACCGCGGTCTTGCGGGCGGCGATGTTGAGGAGCGCGCGGTCCACCGCCGCCCCGAGCTCGCCGCCGGGCGGGGCGTACTCGCCCTCCAGGACGAGCGCGTCGGCGGTGCGGGTCAGCTGGCCGCCGAACACAGGGAAGAGGGGTGCGAGGGACGCGGCCCGCCAGTCGATCGACATGCGCCAGCCGTCGGAGACGTGCTCGACTTGGCCCAGGTCGACGTAGGCCGCCTTGCGGAACACGAGACGGGACTTGCCGGAGCTCGCCGGCAGCCCCAGGTCGACCTGGAACCGGCGCACATCCGCCGGGACGTCGCATCCGTCCGTCCCTGGGTCGACCGCCTCGCCGAGCCACGGCAGGTCGGCCGCGCCCACGAGCCCAGCCTCCGCGCCCAGGTCGCGGGCGGCGATCGGCTGGGCCAGCCGGAGATGGACGGTCGCCGGAGAGACGAGGCTGAGGGACTGCACTTCGAGCATGGTGCAGATGATCTCTGTCCCGGCGCCCCTGGCCAGCGGCCGGGTGGCAGGTTTCGCCATGCCCAACACCCGGAAGGATCTACTCGACAGGGTAGGGCGGATGGCCGGGGACCGACGGCGCGCGGGCGGCCCTCTCTCGCGGCCCGCGTCAGCCCTGCACGACCGCCTGGAGCGCCGACACGACCGCGGGGAGGGACGCGTCGGTCAGGCCGGCCACGTTGATCCGGCCGCGCCCCACCGCGTAGATCGCGAACTCGTCGCGCAGCCGGGCGACCTGCTCGCCGGTCAGGCCGAGCAGCGCGAACATGCCGCGCTGGTTCCGCAGCGGCTCCCAGTCCCCTGCCACCCCGGCGGACGAGAGCGCGTCGACGAGCGCCGCCCGGTTCCCGCGGATCCGCCCGCGCATCCCCGCCAGCTCCGTCTCCCACTGCGCCCGCAGCCCGGCGTCGCACAGGATGGTCTCGACGATGTCCGCGCCGTGGGAGGGCGGGTTGGAGTAGTTCGCGCGGATCGCGATCTTGAGGTGGCTCAGGGCCGCGGCGGCCCGTCCCTCGTCGGCCGCGACCAGCGTGAGCGCGCCGACACGCTCGCTGTAGAGGGCGAAGTTCTTCGAGAAGGACGAGGCGACGAGGAACTCCAGCCCGGGCCGAGCGAGCCCCTCGATCCAGTCCGCGTCCTCGCGCAGGCCGTGCCCGAACCCCTGGTAGGCGAAGTCGACGATCGGCACGAGGTCGCGCTCCAGGATCACGTCTCCGATGGCCCGCCAGGTCGCGGCGTCGGGATCGACGCCGGAGGGGTTATGGCACGAGCCGTGCAGCACCACCGCGTCGCCGCGGGCCGCCGACCGCAGCGCCCCCAGCAGGCCGTCCACGTCCAGCCGGCGCCCGGTCCTGTCCAGGTACGGGTACCCGCGGACCTGGAACCCGGCCAGCGAGAAGAGCTGCGGGTGGTTCGGCCAGGTGGGTTCGCTCAACCAGACGGTGCGGCTCGACCCGGTCTGGAGCAGGAAGTCGGCCGCGACGCGCAGGGCGCCCGTGCCACCCGGGGTCTGCGCGGTGACCGACCGGCGGGACACCGCGATCTCATGCGAGGCGCCGAACACCAGGTCGCGCACCGCGCTCCGGTAGGAGGGGCGGCCGTCGATCGGCAGGTAGCCCTTGGACCCGGCGCGCTCCAGCAGCCGGCGCTCGGCCTCCAGCACCGACGGGATGACCGGGGTGGTCCCCGAGCCGTCGATGTAGACACCCACCGCCAGGTTGACCTTGCCGGGCCGCGGGTCGGCGCGAAATGCCTCGGTGAGTCCGAGGATGGGGTCCGGGGGGGCCGGCGTGAGGGAGCGGGTGGGCAGGGACATGGAGAGTTCCTCGCGGGTGGCTCGGGCGGGGATGGCCCGAACTCTACACGGATCCCCGGCCGGAGTCACCGCCGCCGTCCGCCGGCTCTCCCTTGACCGCCCGACGAGCCGGGCCGCCGGTCGTCCGACCCGGGCCTGCCCGGCCGCCCGGCCCCGTCAGTACCCGCTGGATCCCGAGGCGGCCGGTGCCGCCGAGGCCGGTGCCGCCGAGGCCGGTGCCGCGGTGTTGCCCGCCGCGAGGGCCACGTACCAGAGACCCTGGACCCCCTGGCCGTTCGTCTGGCCGGCCTGCGTGTCGCCGCTGTAGTAGTAGAGCGGCATCCCGTCGTGGGTGACCTGCGTGCTGCCATCGGGCCGGGTGATCGTCCCCAGCGTGCCGGCCACGCCCAACCCTGCCGCGGCCGGTGCGCCGGTGCGAACCGTGAACGGCGGCCAGGCGCTCGCGCATGCGCCCGCGCACGTCGTGGCGCCAGGGCTGTCACTGGTGAGGATGTACAGGGTCCGGCCGCCCGCCCCGGTCAGGAACGGCCCGAGGCCGCTGGTGGCCGCAGTGCTCACCGTGATCGAACCGGCGCTCGCACCCGGCACGGCCGGGGCCCCCGGGGAGGAACTGACGCCGGCGGAGCACGCGCCGGAGACGAGACCGACCGCCAGCAGTGCCACGCCCCAGGACGCATGCCGCGCCCGCGTCACGGAGATCCTCATCCGCTTCCTCCCGCAGTTCCCACCCTCCTGGGGTGGAGCTGCGGCTGGGTACGCCGGAGGACGGCCAGCGGTTTCCCGGCCGACCCGGTCGCGTCAGCGGATGCGCACGCGGACGGGCTGCAGCCGGCGGCCCTGGCGGCGATCGAGCAGTGCGCGCAGCTCGCCCATCACGGCTGCCAGCTCGTGCACCATCTCGTCGGCCTGTCGCCAGGCCTCGGTGCCGGGGCTGGCGAGCCGCCGCCGCCGCATCGCTGCGCGGGTGGTTCGTTTGAGATCGCCGAGCGCTTGATCGAGGTCAGGCATCGCATTGCACTCCTTCGGGCCGGACCCTCCGTCCCGCCCGGTCGTCTCTATCTTCGCGGGCCAGTGTTCAGCGGATGTGGGCGCCGCGGTGAAGAAAGCGACACGGGCAGCGATGCAAGCTGGGCTGCAAGGTCTCCTGGCTCGTAAGGAGGGGAGCGGGCGGTACCTTCGGTAGGGTGCTCGCGACGACGGCCAGGGCGTACGGTGCCGGCATGTGGCGTTTGCTTGCAGGAGCCCCCTTCCTGCCGGCCGCCGTGCTCGGA
>JAJYDP010000738.1:0-1106 GCA_021777365.1 Chloroflexota bacterium
GCACCGAAGACGACCGCGATCATCGCCAGCACGAAGCTGAACATGAAGGCGACCATGATCAGCAGCTGCGAGACGGCCAGCCGCAGCTGCACATCGGGCATCTGGTCGGCGCGTGCCAGCTGCACGAACCGGTCGAAGCCCCAGGCAGTGACCACCACCACCAGCAGGGTCAGGAGGACGAGCGCCCAGGCCAGGCGCCGGCGGACGGCCTCTCGCAGGGTCAGCCGCGCGATCAGCAGCACGTTGCTCATTCGGCCCGCTCCGGGCCCACCAGCTCCAGGAACCGGTCCTCGAGCGTCCGCTGGAGCGGCTCGACGGCGTGCACCCGGCCGCCCAGGCGCACCACCTCGGCCACGAGATCGGGGACGCCATCCGGTGCGATCCCGTCGACCGTGAGCCGATCCTCGGCGGCGGCCACCCGCCCGAACCGTTCGAGCGAGGCCAGCCGTCCCGTGTCCAGCCCGGTGACGCGCAGCGAGACGCGGCTGCCGGCGAGCAGCTCCGGGAGGCGGCCGGTCGCCACCACCCGCCCGTGATCGACGACCGCCACCCGGTCGCACACGCGCTCCACCTCGGTGAGCAGGTGCGAGTTCAGGAAGACCGTCACGCCGCGCTCCCGCAGGCCGTGGATGATCCGCCGCACGTCGTGTCGCCCCACGGGATCGAGTGCCGACGTAGGCTCGTCCAGGATCACCAGGTCGGGGGGTCCGAGCAGCGCGACGCCCAGGCCCAGGCGCTGCTGCATGCCCTTGGAGAACCCTCCGACCCGGTCGTCGGCCCGCTCGGCGAGGCCGACGGTCGCGAGGGCGTTCCGCACCGCCTCGGGCCGGTCCGCGTGCTCGATGCGGGCCAGCGCGCAGTGCAGCCCGAGCACCTCCCGGGCGGTCAGCCACGGCTGGTACCGGAACAGCTCGGGCAGGTAGCCCACGCGGGCCCGGACCGCCCGGTCGCCGAGTGGCGCGCCCAGCACACACCCCTGCCCGGCGTCCGGGATCGCCAGCCCGAGCAGCAGCTTCACCACCGTCGTCTTGCCGGCGCCATTCGGGCCGAGGAAGCCGAATGCCTCCCCGCGCGGCACCAGCAGGTCGAGCCCGTCGAGCGCCAGC
>JAJYDP010000738.1:1116-3156 GCA_021777365.1 Chloroflexota bacterium
CGTCCGTCCGTAGCGCTTCGAGAGGCCCACCGTGCGGAGCGCGGCGCCGTCGGGGGCGGCACGGGACGGCGCCTCCGCCGATCGCTCGGTCATGGCCGGCGTCAGCGCGGCGCGAAGTTGATCGCGGTGATCTTCCCGGCCTCGACCCGGAACGTGGCGTCCAGCTCCTGCGACGGTGCCCCCGGCCGGACCACCAGCAGGTTGCACTCGAAGGTGTTGCCCAGGTCCCGCCCCTCGCCCGGCAGCATCCTCATGCCCCGGTCGGCGCGCAGGAACCAGCCGGCCATCTGCTCGCCGCGCAGCACCTTCACGTTCCCCATCACGTGGATCCGCAGTTCCGCGGCATCGCCGAACAGGCCGACGGCCGCCTCGCGGTCCCCGGCGTTGAGGCGCTCGAAGAAGACGTCCATGGTGTCGACGGCACCCATGCGGGCAGTGTACGACGCGGTGGTGGGGCCGGCTCGGCCGCCAATCGGCGGCGGGTCGGGCGCGAGGGCAGCGCCGGAGCAGCACCAAGTCCCGCGAGCGGCGTACCGCATCGGCGGCGAATCGGCCGCCAGGGCAGCATCGCTCAGATGTGCCCGTCGAGCTGCGCGTAGGCGCGGGCGACGGCGACGGCGGCCACGGCCGGCGGCAGGTCCACGCGCCTCGCCGCGTCCCCCGCGGTGAGCCCCTCCGCGTGGCAGGCACGGGCGGTCGCCGCCACCGCGCGCAGCGCCAGGGCCTGCCGCTCCACGAACGCCACGTCCACCACCGCCCCGTGCCCCGGCGCGATCGCCGGCGCCCCGGCGCCCTCCGCCATGCTGCGGGCCAGCGCCGCGATCGCGTCGAGCGTGTCGGGCCACTCGAGCGGGAACGAATCCTCGAACGACGGCGGCGCCCCCTCCTCGACGAGGTCGCCGGACGCGATGACCCCTGCGTCCGGGACGGCCACCACGAGGTCGCCGTCCGTGTGGCCGCGGCCAAGGTGATGCAGCTCCACCAGGCGGCCGCCGATCTCCAGCACCGCGCCGTCGTCGCCCACGGTGTGATCCGGCGGCACGATGCGCACCCCGGCCAGCCCTTCGACGAGCGCGGCCATGCCCGGTCCCCCCGTGCGCGCCCAGGCGATCGCCTCCCCGCGGAGTCGTTCGCCGTCCTCGCGGAGCCGCCGGGCGCAGCGCTCGTGCGCCCAGGTCTCCGCCGGCACGAAGCGCGCATTGCCGAAGACGTGGTCGAAGTGGGCGTGCGTGTTCACGACGTGGGTGACGGGCAGCGGTGCCAGGTGCCGCAGGTCCGCAAGGAGCTCGTCCGCCTCGGTGAAGGTGGCACGGGTGTCCACCAGCAGGAGCGCGTCGTCTGCCAGGATGGCGCAGATCCCCTGGTCGAGCGCGGCGTAGCGGCGTCGGAAGACACCGGGCCCGAGCTCGACCCAGCCCTCATCGGCCATCGCCGCTCCGCAGCCGGCGGACCACCTCCGCCGCCATCTCGTACCGCCCGAAGCTGGGCATCAGGTAGATCCCGTCGACCAGGGGCCGGATCTCCTCGATCAGCGCGATGGCGAGCTCCATCCCCAGCTCTGCGCCGCGATCGCCGGCCCCGTGCATCCGCGCGCGGATCTCGTCCGGGATCGTGATGCCCGGCACCTCGTGGTGGAGGAACTCGGCGTGCCGCGAGGAGTGGAGCGGGAGCACGCCGGCGAGGACCGGCACGGGCAGGCGGCCAGCACCCCACCGCCGCTGCACGCCGTCGGTCAGCCGGTCCCACTGTGCCCGGTCGTAGATCGGCTGCGTCATCACCAGCTGCGCGCCGGCGGCCAGCTTCTGTTCCAGGCGTCCGAGCTCGTGGTCGAGATCGGCGGAGGTCGGGTCGAGGGCGCAGGCGATGGTGAACCCGGCCCGTGCGCCGATCGGACTGCCTGCGGCGTCCTCCCCACGGTTCAGGCGGGCCAGGATGCCGACCAGCCCGATGGAGTCCACGTCCCAGACACCGGTCCCGGTCGGGTAGTCGCCGGACCTCGGCGGATCGCCGGTGAGGGCCAGGACGTTCCGGATCCCGAGG
>JAJYDP010000739.1 GCA_021777365.1 Chloroflexota bacterium
CGAGGCGGACGAGCTCGGGGTCGTTGCCCGAGCGCCGGATCAGGCGGGGGCCAGACGACTCGCAGAACGCCAGCCCAAACCGGAGGTGCGCTCCGGCCTGGACGAGAGCCTCATGCAGGTCCTCCACGGTCTTGATGAAGTGGGAATGCCCGAGGATGAAGTTCAGGTCCTCGGGCTTCTCGATGTGGATTGTCCGGAGCTCCATGTCGCATTCTCCCCAGCCTCGGGCGCCCGGTTGGCACCGCCCCGCATCACGGTACCGCCGCCACGGCCTCGCCATACCCGCGCCCCCGAATGGACCGAACGCCTCACGCCCCCGCCCGTGTCCGGTGAAGAGTCGCGCGCACCAGGGGATGGTGGCAAGCCTGCACGCCTGCGTCTCGGATTGCAGCGAGCGGTCGACCCCATGACAGGCCGGGCAGGCAGCGGGACCAGACGCGTCGGGCGGCCACCGCGGAGGCGAAGGGTGCGGCCATGGCGACGTTCATCGTCTTGTCGACCCTGACCAACGAACCATCACCTCGCGCCCGGGGCGGATCAAGCAGGTCGACGACGAGATCCTCAACCTCGGTGTCACGGTCCTCAGTCAGTGGGCCGTGCTCGGGCCGCATGAGTTCGTGAGCATCGTCGAGGCGCCCGACGACCAGACGATCTCGCGTGTATCGGCCCAGCTCTCGTCCCGCGGGACGGTCCGGATCATGACCCTGGCGGCCCTCCCGATCGACGACTGCATCGCCGATCTGCAGGTCATGACCGGCCGGTCCGTGCCACCCCACGCACGAGCCCTTCCGCGCGGTGGAGGTCCACGACGACGAGCGGTCTCGGCCGGGAGCGCGTGCGCCTCGCTGGCAAGCACGGTTGGCATTCCGTCCGTTCGCCTCTGGACAGGCGGCGAGGATCGCCGTACAAGATTGCTACGGGTGGTGATGACGCGCGGACCATATGGCGGCCGCCGGGGCCGCGCCGAACCACTGGCGAGCCCGACCCGCGATGCAGATCACTGCGAGGCGCGCGATGTCGGGGCAGGGGCTGTCGGGTCAGCCGTGGTCGCGGTCGCTCATGCGAGGGCGGGATCGCCGGGCGTCCGATGAGTCTGGGCCGCGAGGATGGCGCGCCGATCGCCATCCGGCTGGTGGGCGAGGACGGCGGCCTCGGTGGGAGCCTCGGCGGTGAACAGCTGGCTGCCGCGCCGGAATGCGCTGCTCTTCTGGCTCGCCGCGGCCCTGGGCGGGTTCTTCCTGTTCTCGATGCTCGTGAGCGCCGTCGGCTCGCCCACGACCACCACCGACATCCCCTACAGCGGGGGGTCGTCCTCGTTCCTCGGGCTCGTCAAGGCAGGCAACGTCGACACCGTCGTCGAGCAGGGGACGCAGCTCACCATCACCCTCAAAGACCCCGCCGGCTCGCAGCACACCAGCCAGATCCCGGGCACCCTGGGCGACGGCCTGATGGCGGACATCCGGGCCACCTGCGCGGAACCCGGCGCGGTGGCCAACTGCGCGAACGTCACCGTGATCCCCCAGCAGGCCTCCCAGACCGGCCAGTGGCTGGGGCTCCTCATCAGCGCGCTGCTGCCGGTCCTGCTGATCGGCGGCTTCATCTTCATCATGATGCGCCAGGCCCAGGGCACCAACAACCAGGCCATGAGCTTCGGCAAGAGCCGGGCGCGCATGTTCCTGGGCAACAAGACCGTGGTCACGTTCTCCGACGTGGCCGGGGTCGACGAGGCCAAGGCGGAGCTCCAGGAGGTCGTGGAGTTCCTGAAATACCCCGAGAAGTTCAACTCACTCGGGGCCCGGATCCCGCGCGGCGTGCTCCTGATCGGCTCGCCCGGCACCGGCAAGACGCTGCTCGCGCGTGCCGTGGCCGGGGAGGCGGGGGTGCCGTTCTTTTCCATCTCCGGCTCGGAGTTCGTGGAGATGTTCGTGGGCGTCGGCGCATCCAGAGTGCGCGACCTCTTCGACCAGGCCAAGCGCAACAGCCCCTGCATCGTCTTCGTCGACGAGATCGACGCGGTCGGCCGCCAGCGCGGCGCAGGGTTGGGTGGCTCGCACGACGAGCGCGAGCAGACCCTCAACCAGATCCTGGTCGAGATGGACGGCTTCGACACGAACACCAACGTGATCGTGGTCGCCGCCACCAACCGGCCCGACGTGCTCGACCCGGCGCTCCTGCGCCCGGGGCGCTTCGACCGCCAGGTGATCCTCGACCGGCCCGACATGAAGGGGCGGCTCGAGATCCTGCGGGTGCACGTGCGCGGCAAGCCGCTCGACAAGGCGCTCGAGCTGGAGTCGATCGCCCGCTCCTCGCCGGGCTTCAGCGGCGCCGATCTCGCCAACATCGTGAACGAGGCGGCGATCCTCGCCGCGCGCCGCAACAAGAAGGTCATCGGCGCCGCGGAGTTCGCCGAGGCGCTCGACCGCGTGATGGCCGGGCCCGAGCGGAAGAGCCGCATCATCAGCGACGCCGAGAAGGCGATCATCGCCTACCACGAGGGCGGCCACGCGCTGGTGCAGCGCATCCTGCCCAAGTGCGACCCGGTCACCAAGGTGACCATCATCAGCCGGGGCATGGCCCTGGGCTACACCATGGCCCTCCCGGAGGAGGACCGCTACCTGCAGTCGAAGTCGGAGTTCGAGGACAAGATCGCCGGCCTCCTCGGCGGCAACGCGTCCGAGAAGCTCGTCTTCGGGGACACCACCACGGGTGCCTCGAACGACATCGAGAAGGCCACCAACCTGGCGCGCAAGATGGTCACCGAGTACGGCATGAGCGAGAAGCTCGGACCGCTCGCCCTCGGCAAGCGCGAGGAGATGGTCTTCCTGGGCCGCGAGATCGGCGAGCAGCGCAACTACAGCGACGAGGTGGCCAAGCAGATCGACGACGAGGTGCGCACCATCATCGACCGCGGGTACGCCCGGGCGATGGAGGTGCTCTCGGCCTACCGCGATCGGCTGGACACGCTCGCCCAGCGGCTGGTGGCCGAGGAGACGCTCGACCACGCCGAGTTCGAGAAGATCTTCGCCGACCTGCCCGACCCGCGGAAGGAGCAGGGCGGCCCGACGCCGCGGCCCATCGGCGTGCTGACGCCCGACCACCGGCTTCCCGCGGACGGCTCCACGCCGTCCGGCCCGGCGCCGGCGCCGTC
>JAJYDP010000740.1 GCA_021777365.1 Chloroflexota bacterium
GCCGCGCACGCCCAGCGTCGGGTCGAGCAGCGGCGGGTCGAGCACCAGCACGTGGCGCTCGCCGGATGGCGCGCCGCTCTCGTCGATGCACAGCGGCTCGCGCCCGGTGAGCAGGCCCGCGAGCTCTGCCGGGTTGCCGATGGTTGCGGAGGAGCAGGCGATGACGGGATGGCTGCCGTAGTGCTCGCAGACCCGGAGGAGCCTGCGCAGGACGTTCGCGACGTGGCTGCCGAACACGCCGCGGTAGGTGTGCAGTTCGTCGACGACCACATAGCGCAGCTGCTCGAAGAGCTGGAACCACTTGGTGTGGTGGGGCAGGATCGCGGCATGGAGCATGTCCGGGTTGGTCACCACCACCTGCCCTGCCGACCGCACGCTCGAGCGGATGGGCGCGGGGGTGTCGCCGTCATAGGTCGCGCAGGCGATGTCCAGCCCCGACGCGTCCGCGAGCGCACGAAACGCGGCCACCTGGTCCTGCCCGAGGGCCTTGGTGGGGAAGAGGTAGAGGGCGCGGGCGGACGGGTCCTCGACGACTGCCTGCAGGACCGGGAGGTTGTAGCAGAGGGTCTTGCCCGAGGCCGTCGGCGTGACCACCACGGTGTCGCGGCCGGCATGCAGGGCCTCCGCCGCTGCCGCCTGGTGCGTCCATGGCCGCTCGAGGCCGGAGGCCGCAAGCCCGGTGGCGATCCGTTGGTCCACCCAGGGGGGCACCTCGGCGAAGTGAGCGGGCTCCGCCGGGACGATGCGGTGAGCGACGACCGCCCGCGCGAGCGCGGGGTCGTCGAGCAGGCGATCGAGGATCTCGGACACGGGCGAAGGCGCGTACAGCCGCATGCTGGCTCCCGTATGTAGCACGCATGTTCGATTTGGTGCGGCAAGTGTAGCAGCGCGGACAAGCGGGCCGGGAGCGCGCCCGGGGTGTGGCGGCGCGGACAAGCGGACCGCAGGCGCGCTGCCGGAGATGCCAGGGGATCCCGGGCGCACGATGCGCGCGTTTCGACGATCAGTGAACGGCTGGCGCTCGCTTCGCGGGTGTCGACACCGCCGGACGGCCGCGACGGCGAGTCGGCAACGTCGCAGCCGACCCTGTCCCTGGCGCCCGCCCCAATTCGCCGCCGGGTCAGGCGTGCCGGGGCGCCTGCCGCCCCGCAGCCCCAGCGCTCCGTTCGGGGATGCGTGGCGAGACCCACCTGGATGAGCGGCATTGGGCCGGATCGCAATCGCGCCGTTTACTGATCGTGGAAAGCGGCGGTGCGGACGTGGAAAGCGGCGGTGCGGACGGGCCGGGGCCGCACGCCGGCGTACGATCATCCGCCGTTCGCGACCCGCAGCAGGGGCGAGGCTGTGACAGCCGAGATTGACCGTCACCGCCCGACGAGGACATGGAGGACCGCGGGCAGGACGCGTCTCTCGGCTATCGACAGGCGCCACACGACGGTGCCCAAATCCGTGGATCGGTCGCGAGAAGCCCCCGCGGCGATGAAGGGGCGGGCTCCTGCGCCGGGCGGAGGGGGCGCGGCTCGGCCGATCCCTGCCACGTCGCGGCGCCGGTCGATGACCGGCTGTCTCCGCCGGGAGTGCGCCCGGGTGCAGGGCATGCTCGACCAGCCGCGACGGGTCGCCCGGGAGGCGCGCGGCGGGAGCGTCAGGCGCCGGGCGGCCAGGGAGCCAGGGCGAGCCGCCGGAGGGCCGGGCCGATGCACGCGTCGAGGACCTGGCTGGCGAGCCGCATGAACGCCGAGCGAGCGTGGTGGACGAGCCGGCCGAAGGCGGTGAAGACGGCGAAGCGGAGCCGTTTCGGTCGGGCGCCCCGCAGGGCCGGGTCGAGCGCGACGGCCTTGAGCAGCTCGAGCAGGTTGTGGGTGAGGACCTGGAGCCGGAGCCAGGCCGCGTTCGCGCCGAACTTCGCCGAGGGATACACCCCGGCGGCGAGTTCGTCCTTGAGGGTGCGGTGGACCTGCTCGATCGTGCCCGCCTTGGCGCGGTGCCATTCGAGCAGGGCCTGGCCGCCGGTCACCCAGTCGTTGGTCACGACCGCGAAGTGCTTCGTGCTCGTGCCGTCGCCGAACAGCGTGCCCTGGGCGGGTGTGATGCGGATCGCCAGGTAGCGGTACGGCTCGGCGGCGCGGTGTTCGCTCGCGCGCGAGGGAACGAAGCCGACCTCGGCCCACTCGCGCAGCGCCCCGTCGGCCTCGGCCGACCAGGGCTGCCAGGCCGCTGCGTCGAGGGCCGCGATCTCGGCCCGCAGCTGGGGGCTCATGTCGGCGCTCACCGCGAAGCGCCAGCCGCGGGCGTGCCAGTGATCGAGCAGGCGGCCCTCGTAGGCGGCCGAGTCGGAGCGCACGCCGACCTGCCAGTCGCCAGGCGGCAACGCCGCGTAGGCGGCATCGACGAGATCGGCCAGCCCGACCGACGCCGGCACGTTGCCGTCGCGGAACTCGTCGGCCACCACGAGCCCGGTCTCGGCCCACGAGACCAGCAGGGGCTGGTAGCCGCGGAAGCCGGCGTACGTGGGCAGCGCGGTCGCCTTGGCCGACTCGACGAGGTGGGCGTCCACGTCGAGCGTCACGGCCTGGTCCGGTTGGACCGCGGCGACGTAGGCGCCGATCGTGCGGCCCACGACCGCGCCGAGCCCGGCCAGGGGCGCCGGTTCGGCGGGGATGAAGCTGCCCTGCGCCGGGCGCCCGGCGAGGACCGCCGGGTCGTGGAACCGATCGAGCCACTGGCGGGCCGTGGCGGGCGCCGGGAGCTCGTAGCCCAGGAGGGCGGCCAGGCCCCGATCACGCCGCAGGTGCGCCAGGTCGTCGAGGCAGTCGCCGCCGAGCGCCGAGAGCAGGACGAGGCTCTCGACGAACTGACCCTGGCCCAATCCCTTCGACGAGCGCTTCGCCGGCAGGTGCCGCTCGGCCGCGGCGGCCACCCCGCTGCGGCGGATGAGATCGATGAGCGGCGCGATACCCGCGTGCGGGGTCACCGCATCGGTCAGCCCACCCCGCAGATCGATGTCGAGTGCGGCCGCCAGTGGCTTGCGCATGCCCACCTCCCTTCGGAGGCGAGTCTATCGGGCGGCAGCCGGGCTCACCCGTCGGGTGTGCGCGTTGACCTCGGACTCACGGATGCGGGGGAACGGCTGTGCCCCGGGAACG
>JAJYDP010000741.1 GCA_021777365.1 Chloroflexota bacterium
CGAAGACACGGGCGGCGGGGACATCACGGCCGGAACGGGGGAGGCCGCGGCAGCAGAGGTTGCCGCCCCGGCCGGAGGGACCCTGCGTGCCGCCCTCGTGGCGTTCGTCCAGGACCCCGGGCAGATGCTGGCCGTGGTGCTCCTGCTCGCACTCATCGCGCGCGCCATCTGGCTGTGGCTGCCCGACCACTCGCTGATCTTCGACGAGGCGTACTACGTCAACGCGGCCCGCGTGATCCTCGGCATCCACCCGCCCGCCGGGGCGGCATACGCCCAGGCGCCGCTCGGGCTCGATCCAAATACGGAGCACCCGATCCTCGGCAAGCTCCTGATCGCCGGCTCGATGGCCGTCTTGGGCGACAACGGGATCGGCTGGCGACTGCCCAGCCTGATCGCGGGGATGGCGTCGCTGGTCGCGCTGTACGGGATCGTCCGGGCCGCAGGGGAGCGTGCGTGGCTCGGCGTCCTCGCGACGTTCCTGTTCGCGTTCGAGAACCTGTCGCTCGTCCACGGCCGGATCGCGACGCTCGACATCCTGTTCCTGGCCCCGGCACTGGTGGGGGCCTGGCTCGCGTTGCGCGGCCACTGGGCGTGGGCCGGCGTCGCGTTCGGGATCTCGACGCTCGCCAAGCTGACCGGCGCGTTCAGCCTGGCCGGCATGATCCTGTACGTCGGGCTCCTGGCCGCGGCCAGCTGGTGGCGGAGCAGGCTCATCAGGCTCGCCGATCTCGCACCCCTCGTGCCGCTCCTCGCCGGGTTCGTGCTCGTCACCGTGGCCGGGCTGTGGTTGCTCGATCTCCGCTTCAGTCCGTACCACAACCCCGTGGACCACGTTGTGCACATGCTGCAATACGGCGCGAAGCTGCAGACGGCGGGGGCTCCCACCGGCATCGCGAGCGACCCGTGGCAGTGGCTGGTCGACCAGGTCCAGATCACATACCTCCGTGTCGACGTCAACTCGATGGTGAACGGCCAGATCGTCTCGAGCCATCCGTCGATCGACTTCATCGGCATCGTGAACCCGGTGCTGCTCGCCGGACTCATCCCCGCGGCGCTGTTTGCGGTGTGGCTGGCGTGGCGCAGTGGCAGCAGACTCGCCCTCTGGGTGCTCTGCTGGGGGGCGACCAACTACCTCGTCTACTACCCGCTGGCGCTCGTGAGCCACCGCATCACGTACCTCTACTACATGCTGCCCGTCGTCCCGGCGCTGGCCGTGGGCGTGGCGCTGCTCCTCCAGCGCTCCCGCCTGCCGCGCGCGGCCACCTGGGTCTTTCTCGCAGCGTTTGCCGTCGCGTTCGCGGCGTACTTCCCGTTCCGTCAGCTGCCCTGACGAGTCCCGCCGCCGGCGCGCGGCACCCATGGGCGCTGCACGGTGTGCCAGACGGCAATCGCCGCGACCGCCCTGAAGCGGCATGATTCCGGGGTGCTCCTCCGTTACCTGCGCTCGCTGACCGGATTCGAGCGCGACGCCCGGCTGTTCCTGTTCGTCACGCTCGCGTCGAGCGCGGCCGTCAGCCTGTGGTGGATCGACTTCAACCTGTACCTCGGCAGCCTCGGGATCGACCGGTCGCTCATCGGGCTGATCGCGATGGCCGGCTCTGCGGCGTCGCTGCTCCTCGCGTTCCCGGCCAGCCTCCTGTCCGACCGCGTGGGGCGACGCGTGGTCATGCTCGCCGGCGCGTGCCTGATGACGGCGGCGTTCGGGATCCTGCTCACGACGAGTGCGATTGCCGTCCTCGTGCTCGCGTCCGCCGCGTTCTCGGCCGGCACCGGTGCCATGCAGGTCATCTCGCAGCCCTTCCTCGCCGAGCACTCGCGCCCGAGCGACCGCAGCGAGCTGTTCGCGGTCCAGTTCGCGATCGGCAGCGGGACCAACGCCGTCGGCGCCCTCGTCGGCGGGCTCGTCGCGCAGCAGGTCGCGCTTGCCGGCGGGTTCGACCCGCAGGGCCCGCAGGCCTATCGCGTCCTGATCGCGATCATGGCCGGCCTCGGGATCGTCACGGTGCTCCTGCTGACGCGCCTGCGCGACGACCGGCCCTCGGCCGTCCGGCGGGCCGACGCTCGGACCACGCCGGTGCGCCGGCCCGAGCCGCGGCCGAGCGGCCTCGCCATCGGCCTTCGGGGCGGCTTCCACGTGGCGGACCGCGGCGACTTCGTCCGGCTCCTGCTGCCGGGCTTCCTGATCGCGCTCGGCGCCGGACAGGTGATCCCGTTCCTGAACGTGTTCGTCGAGGGCAAGTTCCACCTCGAGCTCGCGTCGCTCAACGCGCTGTTCGCGGTCACGAGCCTCGGCACCCTCGTGGCCACGCTGATCCAGCCGGCGCTCGCGAAACGCTGGGGCAAGATCGGGTCCGTCGTGATCGTGCAGGGGGCGAGCATCCCGTTCATCGTCGTGCTCGGCTTCTCGCCGATGTTCTGGACGGTCGCGGTCGCCATGGCCGTCCGGAACTCGCTGATGAACGCGGGCAATCCGATCTTCGGGGCGTTCGCGATGGAGCGGGTGCGGCCCGAGGAGCGCGCGACGTTCGCCGCGGCCAGCTCGCTGCTGTGGAGCCTCGGCTGGGTCATCGCCGCGCCGTGGTACAGCCTGCTCCAGGCAACGCTCGGCTTCACGGGCGGCTACACCGTCAACTTCCTGACGATCATCGGGCTGTACACGCTCGGGACGGTGCTGTACTGGGTGTGGTTCGGGTCGGCGGAGCGGAGCCGGCTGCGGGGACACGGCGGGACTCGCGCAACGGAGGCGACACCGCGCGCGGAGGTGGAGCGAGTCGAGGCCGACCTGCGATAGCCAGGCAAGACGCCGGCGAGCGAAGCTGATCTCCGGCACCGCGCCGCCGTTCCGGATGCGGCTTGCGGCTTGCGGCTTGTGGCTTGTGGCTTGCGGCATCCGGCTTGCGGCTTCCGGCTTGCGGCTTGCGGCTTGCGGCTTGCGGCTTCCGGCATCCCGACGTCGACCGGCACGCGTTGTCGTCCCTCGCCCGGCTGATCGCCCATCCGGCGTAATCGCCGGCGAAGGCCCGGTGAAGCTGCCGCGCGGACCATTCACAAGTGGACGGTCAGCGGTTCGGGTCGGCGCTGAGGGTGGTGCGAGTCGAGCGAGGCTGGCGCCAGTGTGAACTCGCCCGGGCGGCTGGCGTG
>JAJYDP010000742.1 GCA_021777365.1 Chloroflexota bacterium
GTCGAGCCCCCGGTCTCGGTGGCGATGAGCGACAGCACGACCAGCAGCAGGAGGGTCACGCGCAGCTGGAGGGCCCACCCGCGGGCCTGCGAGCGATCGCGGAGCGTCAGGATGGCGGGAGCGCGCGCAGCACGCTCCCCGAGCCAGAGGCCACCCAGGGTGACGGCCACGATCAGCACGTCGCCACCGAGGGCGCCCGGGACGTGCGCCGCGCCGATGAGCGTCAGCGGCATGGCCAGAACGGTGGTCGCGTCGGCCAGCGGGATCCATGCCAGCAGCAGGCCGATCCCCGGGCCGAGCAGGCCCCGCTCCTCGAGGATCGGGAACGCGATCGCGGCGGAGCTTCCGGCGATCAGCACGGGGAAGAGGATCGCGGGCGCGCGTGGCGCGCCGATGGCGCCGATCGCGAGGCCGGCGGGGAGCGCAAGCGCCGCCACGATCACAAAGGCGATCGCGCCGGCGCGGGCACCACCCCGCAACGACGGGGACCGGAGGTCCACGCGCGTGCCCGCGACGAGCATGAGCATGGCGAACCCGAGCCCGTAGAGGAGCCCGTTGGTGGGGGTCGACAGGTCGATCAGCCCCAGCCCGGACCGCCCGAGGACGACGCCGGCGGCGAGCTCGCCCACCACCGCGGGGATGAGTGGCCGCCGGCCGGCGGCCATCAGGGGTCCCACCAGGCCGGCCAGCACGATCACGAGCAGCGAGCCGAACATCGCCCCCTCCGCTTCAGGTCACCCTCGCGCCGCCCCGGGTCAGCTCACGGCCCGTGCCGCTCGTCGCGTCCTGGCCGTGTCGCCCGCGATGACCGTCATCGCGCTGGCGGCCAGGACGATCAGTGCCGACACTGCCAGGGCATGCGCCATGCCGACCGTGAACGCGCCCATGGTGGGTGCGCCGAGCTGGATCGACGTGCCCAGGAAGATGGCCCCGACCAGCCGCGGCGGAATGGCCGCGGCAGCCACGGCCAGCGCCAGGGCGAAGCTGGTCACCATCCCGGTCTGCCGGAACGTCGCGAGCGTCGCGCTGGCCACGCCCAGTCGTTGCACGGGCGCGGCGCCCATGACCGAGCTGGTGTTGGGCGACCAGAACAGACCCCCGCCCATGCCGAGCACGAGGAGCCCGAGCAGCAGCGCGCCATACGACGAGGTGACGGTGAGCTGGGCGAGGATCACGCAGGCGGCCGCCTGGAGGATCAGCCCGACGGTGGCCGGTGTCCGCGCGCCCACCCGATCCGAGACCAACCCGCCGATGGGACCGATCACGGACTGCACCAGCGACAGGGGCAGGATCATCAGCGCTGCCTGGAGCGGGGTGGTGCCTTTCACGGCCTGCAGGTAGAACACGATGAGGAAGTTCACCGCGAACATGCTGAGGCTCTGCAGCGTCGCGGCGGCCGTGCCGAACGCGAGGATCCGCGATCGGAGCAGCGACGGGTCGATGAAGTGCGTGCCGCCGCCCCGCTCGGAGACGGCGAACAGCACCTCCAGGACGGCGAACGCGCCGAACAGGCCCAGCGTGGGCGCCGAGAACCAGCCCCAGGAAATCCCCTGCGACAGCGCGATGAGCAGGCAGGAGACCCCGCCCGAGAACAGCACCATCCCGAGCACGTCGAAACGCTCGCCGCGTCTCGGCTGGCCCACCTCGTGCAGCGCCAGGTAGCCCCACAGCGTCCCGATCGCCCCGATCGGCACGTTGACCAGGAAGATCCACTGCCAGGAGAGGAACGCGAGGATGAGGCCGCCCGCCACCGGTCCCACGATGTTGCCGATGGCCCAGGTGATCGAGTTGATGCCCATCGCCCGCCCACGCTCGCCGGCGGGGAACGCCTCGGTGATGATCGCCATCGCGTTCGCCATGAGCATGGCGCCGCCCACCCCCTGCACCAGCCGGAACAGGACCAGCTCGGCCCCGCTGCCGGCCAGCGCGCAGAGCAGCGATCCGACGGTGAACACGGCGAACCCCGCGTTGTACATGCGGACGCGCCCGAACATGTCGGCCAGGCGGCCGAACAGCATCAGGAACACCGTGCTCATCAGGATGTAGCCCATGAGCACCCAGATCATCGTGACGAGGTCCGAGCGAAGGCTGGTCATGATCGTCGGCAGTCCGAGCACGACGATGGACGAGTCGATGGCGGCCATGGCGGATCCGAGCGTGGTCACCGACAGGGCGACCCACTTGTACTCGATCCCGGACCTCCCGCGCTCGATCCCGGACCTCGGATCGGCCGGCACCCGCACCGGCACGCCCGGCTCGGGCCCGGCCGGTCCCGCCTGCGGTGCGCGCTCGACCTCGCCCTCACGGCTCACGTGCACGACCTCCTCCGACGTCCCGGGCAGATCGACCGCGTCTTCCCTCGGGACCGCACGGCCCTGCGATCCACGCACATTGTCGCTCGGACGGCTGACCCTGCCCGGCCAGTTGACGGCGCGGCCAGTTGACGGCGCGGCACGGGTGCTCGACCCTGACGGCCGGGAGGCGCGATGACCGGACAGCGTGACGAGGAAGCGGCGGTGCCGGCGCGGCACGCGCCCCGCCGGCGAGGCCGCGGCCAGGGCCTGGCGGAGTACGCGCTGATCCTGGCGCTGATCGCGCTGCTGGTGCTCGCCGGCCTGGTGGTGCTCGGCGCCTACTACGGCCCCTCGGTCGGGCTCGCGAGCCCGGTTCCCAGCGCTACGCCGGGTGCGTCGTTCGTGCCCTCGTCGCCGATCGGGTGATTCCGACCCGGCTCGCCAGGCCGGTTCGGCTCGCCGTGTCCGCAGGTCCGCCGCCGCCTCGCTCAGTGCGCTGCCGAGCTCTCCCGGGCCAGCCGGCGCAGCACGGCCGGCAGGATGCCGCCCTCGCGGTAGTAGTCGACCTCGATGGGGCCGTCCAGCCGGGCGACCGCGCGGAAGCTCCGGGCGGTCCCGGCTCCGTCGGCGACCTCCACGGTGACCTCCTGCCGGGGCTCGAGGCCGGCCGTGAGCCCGCGGACGGCGTACGTCTCGCGGCCCGTGAGTCCCAGCGAGTCGGCGCTCTCCCCGGGCAGGAACTGCAGCGGGAGCACGCCCATTCCGACCAGGTTCGAGCGGTGGATCCGCTCGAAGGACTGGGCGAGCACGGCCCGCACCCCGAGCAGACTGGTGCCCTTGGC
>JAJYDP010000743.1 GCA_021777365.1 Chloroflexota bacterium
GGGCGTCGAGGGCGCTGAACGGTTCGTCCAGGAGCAGCACGGACGGGCCGAGCGCCAGCGCACGTGCGAGGGCAAGCCGCTGGCGCATGCCGCCGGAGAGCTCGTGCGGCCGGGCGCCCGCGAACTCGCGGAGGCCGACCAGCCCCAGCAGGTCGCGCACCTGCTCGTCGCGCCGCTCGCGGGACCAGCCGGCGAGCTCCAGCGGGTACGCCACGTTCGCGACCGCGTCACGCCAGGGAAGCAGGCGGGGCTCCTGGAAGACGAACCCGATGCGCGGGTCCGGGCCGACGACCGGCTGGCCATCGAGCAGGATCGCGCCTCCGTCGATCGGCAGCAGCCCGGAGACGAGACGCAGGAGCGTGCTCTTGCCGCAGCCGTTCGGCCCGATCAGCGCGACGATCTCTCGCTCGGGCACGTCGAACGAGACGGCGTCCAGCACGGGCAGCCGCCCATCGGAGGTGGAGAACGACCGCGACACGTCGCGGATCGCGATACCGGCCAGCCTGTCGCCCCTTCGTGCGGCCTCGCTCCGGGGGCAGGCGGAAGGGGCACGGGCGATCCGGCTCGCACCGGGCCGCTCGCGCCTCACTTCTCCCATCCGGACTGTGACCGTCGGCTCCCTGCCAGGGATCCACCGTCGCATCGCTCGCGCGCTGCGCCGGGTCGTGGGCTGGCGGACCGAGTCGGCCGCCGACCACCGGTCGGGAATTTCACCCAACCCCGAAGTGAAGGCGTGTTCGTGCCTGCGCGTCGAGGATACCGCAGCCACGCGGTGAACGGTGCCGGATAGCATCCCGCGAGGGGCCCACGGCTACAGTGCGGGGATGCTGACGCTCGTGCTCACGCGCCACGGCGCGACCCCGCGGTCCACCCCCGAACAGCACCTCGGCCAGCGGCTCGACGTCCCCATCTCCGACGACGGGCGGGCCGCGGCGATCGCCCTCGGAGCCAGGCTCGCCGGCATCCAGTTCGACCGGGTCGTCTCGAGCCCGCTCCTGCGAGCCGTCCAGACGGCCGAGCTGGCGGCGCAGAAGCAGCCGGTGGAACGCGACCCGCGGCTGATGGAGATGGACTACGGGCGGTGGGAGGGGCTCACCTACGCGCAGATCGACGAGGCGGACGCGGCCTACCGGCGACGCTGGGAGCAGGACCCGGCACGGCTGCCGTGCCCCGGCGGCGAATCGGGAAACCAGGTGGCCGCGCGGGTCATATCGTTCATCGACGAGCTGCTCGACTGGGCCGAGGGGATGGACGGGGCGGGGGTCCCGGCCGGCACCGAACCGGACCGCTGCGTGCTCGTGGTCGGGCACTCGTCCACGAACCGGATCCTGCTGTGCGTGGCGCTCGGCGTCTCGCTCCGCGAGTACCGACGCCGGTTCGTGCAGGCCTCCGGAAGCCTGACGGTGCTCCGCTACGACCACCGGCGGGGCCCCGGCGCGCGCCTGCTGCTCGCGAACGACGTGTCGCACCTCAGGGGCATCGTCGGGGAGACGTGGGGGTAGTAGGAGCCTGCGACTCGGGCCCGACGCCCCGGCGCGAGCAACGGGTACGCCGGTGCCGGGGATGCGTCTTCCCGCAATGCTCATGCCGGGAGCGCTATGTGCCCACCTGCGCGCCCCGCGACGGCCGTTCGACTGCATCGAGGGCGCGACCACGCCGTGCGCCGCTCGTCGGCCGGGCCCCGCCGCACCAGCTGCGCCGCGCGAACCGGCTCGGGCCGACGTTCGGTCGCATTGCGTTCCCCCGGCGACCGTTGCGCAGCGAATCGGAGCCCGGCGGCCGATAACGTGCAGTGCATGAACGATACGCAGTCCCGGGTGCGTGCCCGGAGGCCTGGTCCGGGCCGGGAGATGATGCGTGACCCGGGAGCCGATTCGGGCCAGGGACCGCCGAATGGCGGGGCCCCGGACCTGGCCGGAAGCGCTCAGGCGGCCCGACGCAGCCTCGCCACGAGCCCCGTCCGCCAGGCGACGAACAGGACGACCGCCGCCACACACAGCACCGCCATCGTCGAATCGAACGGGGAGAGGGCGTGGCGCACGTCGACCCAGTTCGCGCCGAGCACGGTGCCCACGTACAGCAGCAGGATCGTCCACGGCACGGCGCCGAGCGTCGAGTAGAGGATGAACCGGCCGAGCGGCATCCGGGCGACGCCCGCGGGGAAGCTGATGAAGGTCCGGACGACCGGCAGGAGACGGCTGAAGAACGCGGTCTGCGGGCCCCAGCGGGCGAAGAACCGGTCGGCCACCGCGATCTCGTCGTGGCGGATGAGCAGATAGCGGCCGTATCGCTCGAGGAACGGGCGACCGCCCCAGGCGCCGATCGCGTAGGCGACGAGCGACCCGACCGTGTTGCCGACGACGGCCACGACCACCACCACCCAGAACGACCAGGGGGCATGGGTCAGCGGCTCGATCTGGGCGTGGTCCGACACCATGAAGCCGGCGAACGGGAGGACGAGCTCCGACGGCAGCGGGATCATCGCCGACTCGATGGCCATGGCGAGCCCGACGCCGAGGTACCCCACGGTGGCGTAGAGGTGGGTCAGGATAGGGAGGACCAGCTGGTCGATGAAGCCAAGCATGCGGGCGGGAGTGTACCAGCGCGGCATGCCCCGGCCGGAATCGCCGAGCGATCGGCCCGCCGCGTGCGTCGGACCGCCTGCGCGGGGTGCCGCGTGCGTCGGACCGCCTGCGCGGGGTGCCCGCCGAGCGCATCTGGACCACCGGTGCGGAGTGCCCGCCGGGCGTGCCCGGATCGCCGCTGCCCGGGCCCGGACCGGGCCGATACACTGGCACCATGCCCGAGATCACGATCGTGGACGTCACGAGCGAAGAGGCGTTCGGGCTCGTGCCGCCCTGTGCCGACCCGTCGTTCGATCACCGCACGTGCGACTACTGGGAGGACGCGGTCGCCGGAAGCAGGGCGCGCCGGGAGGGCTGGCTGGGCGCGCGCCGGGAGGCGGGCGAGTCGACGGCGGGGCCCGCGCCGGCGACCAACCCGTTCGCCCCGCAGACGTCGCGCCGATCGTCCAATCCTTTCGCGCCCGAGCCGCCGGGACGGAGCGCCAATCCATTCGCGCCGAGCGGCACGCGGGATGCGGGAACGAACCCGTTCGCCCCGGATGCGT
>JAJYDP010000744.1 GCA_021777365.1 Chloroflexota bacterium
CGGAGGGTCCCCCTGGCGATTCCGGCCCCGGCGGTGGCCGCCCCGTGACGTACCACGACTCCTGCTACCTGACCCGGTACAACGGGGTGGTGGAGGAGCCGCGGGCGGTCCTGGCGGCAGTGCCCGGCCTGGAGCTGCGCGAGATGGATCGCCACGGGCGGCAGAGCTTCTGCTGCGGGGCCGGCGGGGGCCGGATGTGGATGGAGGAGCGCCGCGGGGTCCGGATCAACGCGGAGCGGACGCGGCAGGCGCTCGAGACGGGCGCAGACGCGGTGGCGACCGCCTGCCCGTTCTGCCTCGTGATGATGCGCGACGGGATCGCCGACGCGGTGGGCGCGGGTACAGGACGCGAGGGCGCGCAGACGATCGACATCGCCGAGCTGCTGGCGGCGAGCCTGCCACCGGCACTCGCCGCCCTGCCGAGCGGACACGGACAGGAGGGCATCCAGTCATGATCAGCCGCCTGACCCAGGAACAGATCGACCTGCGGGATGCCGTGCGACAGCTGGCCCGGGAGCGGATCGCCCCGCGGGCCGCGGAGATCGACCAGGCCGGGGAGTTCCCGCGGGACATCGTGGAGCTGTTCGCGAGACAGGACGTCTTCGCGCTCATCTACCCCCCGGAGCACGGCGGACTGGGAGGCACGCTCCTCACCAACTGCCTGATGATCGAGGAGGTCAGCCGCGTCTGCGCCACCAGCGGACTGATCCTCGCGGTGCAGGCCCTCGGCTCACTTCCGCTGCAGCTCGCCGGCAGCGACGACCAGAAACGGCGCTGGATCCCGGGACTGGCGAACGGCCAGCTGCTGAACGCCTTCGCCCTCACGGAGGCGGGCGCGGGGTCCGACTCCGCCGGCATCCGCACGCGGGCCGTGCGCGACGGCGACGGCTGGCGGATCGATGGCACCAAGCGCTTCATCAGCCACGGCAGCGAGGCCGACCTGGTGGCCGTGCTCGCCGTGACAGACCCGGAGGCGGGACGGCATCGGGACCTCAGCTTCTTCTACGTCGAGCGGGGCACGCCAGGGTTCCAGGTCGCGCGCCTCGAGCACAAGATGGGGATCCGCGGGTCGCCCACGGCCGAACTGGTGTTCGACGGCGTGCGCGTGCCCGACGCCAACCGCGTCGGGGAGGTGGGCGAGGGCTTCCGGATCGCCATGCAGACCCTCAACCGGAGCCGGCCGGGCGTGGCCGCCCAGGCGGTCGGGATCGCGCAGGGCGCGATCGACGTCGCGGTCGACTACGCGCGCCAGCGCGTCCAGTTCGGCAAGCCCATCGGCGAGCACCAGATGGTGGGGGCCATGCTGGCCGACATGGCGACCAGGACCGAGGCGGCGCGGCAGCTGCTCTACGAGGCCTGCGAGCAGATCGAAGGGGGCGCGGCCGACGCCGCTCGCTGGGCCGCCATGTGTAAACTCTTCGCGGGCGACACCGCCATGGCGGTGACGACCGATGCCGTCCAGGTCCTGGGGGGATACGGTTACATCACGGAGTACCCGGTCGAGCGGATGATGCGGGACGCCAAGATCACCCAGCTCTACGAGGGAACCCAGCAGATCCAGCGGCTCGTCATCGCCCGCGCCCTCCTGTCGGCGCAATGAGCGGCGCCCCGGACGAGCCCTCCACCAGGAGCCGGCACCGGGCCGCCCGGCCGGCCGAGGGGAGGTAGTGGTGCAGATCGTCGTGCTGCTCAAGGCGGTGCCGGTCGTCGGCAACGAGCGGCTGGTCGACGGCTGGAGCGTCGACCGCTCCACCGGCCTCGAGGCGAACGGCAACGACGAGTACGTGCTGGAGGCGGCGCTCAGGCTGGTGGAGGCGCACGGCGGCGAGGTCGTGACGCTGACCATGGGACCCGCGCCCTCGGTCGAGGCGATCCGCAAGGCACTCGCCATGGGTGCCGCCCGTGCCGTACAGGTCGTGGACGACGCGCTGGCCGGCTCGGACGCCCTGGCCACGGGGCGCGTGCTCGCGGCGGCGCTCGGCCGCCTGGAGTACGACCTGGCGGTGGCCGGAGCCGACACGTCCGACGGGCAGGGCGGGGTGGTGGGGGCGGCCGTGGCGACCCGGCTGGGCCTGCCGTATCTCTCCTACGCGGCGTCGATCGAGCCCGATCCCGCCGCGGGCGTGGTCCGGGTCCGGCGCATCAGCCCCACCGGGTACGACGTCATCGAGGCGCACATGCCCGCGCTCATCGCGGGCACCCAGCTGCTCGGCGAGCCGCGCTACCCGTCGCTCCGCGGCATCATGCAGGCGCGGTCGAAGCCGATCGCGACGTGGTCGCTGGCGGATCTCGGTATCGACCCGGCGGGCGTGGGGTCGACGGCCTCGCACACCACCGTCCAGGAGGCGACGCCCCCGCCCCAGCGCGCCGGTGCGACGATCGTGCGGGACGCGCCCGACGCGGCCGTGGAGCGGATCGTGGACTTCCTTGCTTCCCGGAGGCTGATCTGATGGCCGGCGCGATCTGGGCGATCGGCGAGGTCGCGGGCGGTGCCCCGACCCGACTGGCCCGCGAGCTCGCGACGCTCGCCAGGGCGCTGGGGGACGCGGCCGGACGCCCCGCCGCCTCGGTCCTGGTGGGGCCGGAGGCGCTCGCGGCGGCCACGGCACTGGCCGAGCACGGACCCGACGTGATCGCCGTCCAGGTGGACGACCGCGAGCGGCCGATCGCCACGGTCATCGCGGAGCGTGTCGCCACGCTCGTGCGGGAACGTGAGCCGGCGTTCCTGCTGCTCGGCGCGTCCAACGACGGCCGGGACGTGGCGGGCATCCTGCAGGCCCTGCTTGACTGGGGCGTGCTGGCGAACTCGTCCGGTGTCAGCTGGGTCGGCACCGGCCCCCAGGCCGAGATGAGCGTGTTCGGCGGCCGCCTGGTGACCAGGAGCCAGTTCTCGGCCGATCATGGGCTGGTGATCGTGCGGCCCAGCGCCGTCGCCGCCGAGGTCGCACCGGCGCCCGGAAGGGTCGAGCAGGTCGAGGTCGCGCCGGCCGCGGATCTTCCTCCCGTGCGGATCGTGGACCGCATCACCGAGGCCTCCGAGGCCGTCTCGATCGAGGAGGCCACGACGATCGTCGCGGGCGGCCGCGGGGTCGGCGGGCCGGAGGGGTTCGGCATCGTGCAGGAGC
>JAJYDP010000745.1 GCA_021777365.1 Chloroflexota bacterium
ACCAGGGTCTGGAAGCCGGACCAGTAGACGACCATGAGCGCCGCCAGGAACCCGAGCGGCGCGATGAGCTCGGCGGCAGGCAGACGGAACGGCCGCGCCAGGCCCGGCGCGGTCCGGCGCAGGACCGGCAGGCCAAGGCCGCCCATGATGTAGGTGAGCACGGTCGCGGCCGTGATGAAGCCGACCAGGCTGTACCAGCTCGGCAGCGGCGCGAAGAACAGGCAGCCGATCACGAAGGACGCGGCCAGCGCGACCCACGGGATGCCGTGGCGGTTGATGCCCTGGAACACGCGCGGGAAGTACCGGTGCACGCTCATCCCGTAGACGCTGCGCGTTCCGGCGCCGAGGTAGATCCACCCCGTCCCGGACGGTGAGATCGCCGCGTCGAAGAGCAGCAGCGTGGCGAATGCCCCGAGGAGCCCGATCCCCGTCGCGTTCAACGCCGAGTAGAGCGGACCGCTCGCCCAGCTGCTGCCCTTCAGCGCCGCCCAGGCCCCCGAGGCGACCCCGGCCTTGCCGAAGTCGATTGCGCCGGTGAAGGCGATCTGCAGCAGGACGTAGATCACCATCCCGATCAACACCGACAGGATGGTCGCGATCGGTACGTCACGCTGCGGATTGCGGGCCTCGCCGCCGTATTCCAGCGCCTGCCGGAACCCGAGATAGGCGAAGACGATCCCCGACGTGGCGAGTGCCTGGAAGATGGGCGACGGGCCCAGCGGGGCGAAGCCGCCGTAGGCCGTGAAGTTCGAGCCCTTGAAGGCCAGAAAGAGCAGCAGGAACGTCAGCGTCGGGATGATCAGCTTCCACCAGGTGATCCAGCGGTTGAACTCCGAGAGGAACCGCACGCCGATGACGTTCACGACGAAGAACAGGACCATCAGGAGGACGGCGAAGACGATCCCGTTGGGCCAGGCCAGCACCTTCACGCCGCTCACCGTCGCGGTGAAGGCGGCGCCGGTGAACTTCGTGGAGAGGTAGGTCACCACCGCCTCGGCCTCGATCGCCGCCACCGAGACGGCCGCCAGCGAATACGCCCAGCCCAGGATGAAGCCGGTGTAGGCGCCGTGCGTCAACGCCGGATACCGGACGATCGCGCCGGACCGCGGCAGCATCCCGGCGATCTCCGCGTAGGTCAGCGCGATCAGCAGGACGAAGATGCCGCCCAGGATCCACGAGACGACCGAGGCGGGCCCTGCCGTGGCGTCCGCGCCCAGCACCGCGAACAGCCACCCGGAACCGATGATGCCGCCCATCGACAGGAACAGGAGCTGCTGCAGCGGCATGCTGTGCCGCAACTCCCGGTCAGATGACTCGAATTCGCCGATCTTGACTTCCTGCTCGGTCATCGATCCGATCCCCTCTGGCACAGCAGCGCCCTGCACGCCCGAGAGGTCGTCCGGCACGGCGCCGGCCGCCATCGGGCCCAGCGTTGCCTCTCGTTATCCGCGTCGGCGCGTTGTCCGGGCCGCACACGGACGCGCGGGGATCTTGAAATCCCATGCCGAATGGGTGTGGCCGCCGGGCTCGACCCGGTCGCCGTCGACGTGACGAACGCCGTGCCGCGCGGGCAGGCCGGCAACGTCGTACAGGATGTAACGCCCGCCTACACGCGGGCGGTCACCTTGCCGAGCGTCTTCTCGGCGTACTGCTCGACCGACGTCATCGGGAATGGGAATGCGTCGCGCGTCGTGCCCATGGGGATGGGATCACCGGCGGCGTAGCAGCGCATGAGGGCACTGAACGACCGCGCCATCGGGTCCGTGGCGGCCTCCTGCTGCGCCCGCAGGGCCTCTTCGGGGACGTGCTGCACCTCGAAGGGCCGGCCGACCGCCCGTTCGAAGATGGACACGGCCTGGATGGGCGTGAGCGGCTCCGGGCCGCCGAGTTCGAGGATGGCGTTGCGCGCCGCCGGTGTGTCGAGGCTCCGCACGGCGAACTCTGCTACGTCAGCGACGGCGATCCAGCTGATGGGGTTGGCTCCCGTTCCGTAGATCGTGGCCCTGGCGTTGGCGGCGTCGAAGCCGACGGCCGGGCTCAGCCAGACCTCCATGAAGACGCTGGGTCGCAGGATCGTGTACTCCAGGCCGCTCTCCCGCAGGTGCGCCTCGACCGCCCGTTTCGCGTTCCTCAGCGGGCAGTCGCGGTCGATGTTCCCGGAGAATGAGGTGTAGATGAAGCGCGGCACCCCGGCGGCCTTCGCGGCGTCGATCAGGTTGGTGACGCCGGCGAGGTCGGTGGTGGCGATGTCGTTCACGCCCGCCTCGTAGGCGAATGGCATCGATGAGACAGTCGTGATGACCGCGCCGGCACCGCGGCAGGCGACATCGAGCGAGGCGCGTTCGCGCAGGTCCCCTCCAACGGTCTCGACGCCGAGGGCCTTCAACGCGTCGACCCTGGCAGGGTCGGACGTGCTCCTGACCAACGCCCGGATTCGCTCTCCCCTGGCCGCGAGCCGGCGGCAGATCTCGCTGCCGAGGAGCCCCGTGGCGCCCACGACGAGGATCATCTCGTGTCCTCCCGGCGCACGGAGGCGCGTCCGCGCGTCCCTCGCGACAGGCGGGTCTCGCCAGTGGCTCGAGCGCAGCCTGGGGCGACCGTCACGTGGGCTGCGTGTCATCGCCTCCCGTCGGTCGTCGGAGCATTTCGCCAATGTACCCATAGGACCAGGGCCAGACGGCTCCCATGTCGCGCCATCTGGCACGGGGACAGGGAGAAGCGCGGAGGTGCGGAGAACCTGTTCCGGCCGCTACCCTCGGCCTGCTGACGGACCGCCCGTGGCATCGATGGGCGCCGATGCGACGGGCTCCCACGCCCATCCCCGACTCGTTCGAACGATGTGCCCGAGGCTCGGGAACGGGTCGAAGTGGAAGGCGAGGACGAGGCTCCCGTTGCGAGTCGCCCGTTCGCACAGCATCCGCTTCGAGTCGAGAGCGCGGACTGGGTCGATGTCGAAGATGGGGTACCAGTCGGGATGCTCGAGATGCATCGGATGAAGCGCGGCATCCGAGATGTACAGGAGCTCCTCTCCCTCCGATTCGAGCACGACGGCAACGTGACCGGGCGTGTGGCCGGGTGTCGGGAGGATGCGGATCCCAGGCGCCACCTCCGTGTCGCCCT
>JAJYDP010000746.1 GCA_021777365.1 Chloroflexota bacterium
GGACCTTGCCCGGGCGTTCGCGGCCTGTGAACGACACTTCGCCCGGTTCGGGGGACACGCCGAAGCGGCGGGCGCGGACCTGCTGCCCGGGCGGTTCGAGGCGTTCCGGGCGGACTTCCTGGCCCTCGCCTCCGGAGCGCCCGTGACCTCCGCCGATCTCGACCTGCGGATCGACCTGGCGGTCCCCGTCTCCGAAGTGGACTACGAGCTCCACCGCGAGCTCGCGCGGCTCGAGCCGGTCGGCCCCGGCAACCCCGCGCCGCAGGTCGCCGTCACGGGGGCCACGGTGACCCGGGTCCGGCCGGTCTCCAACGGGCACGTGCAGCTGACGGTGTCGAAGGGGCGCGAGGTGCTCGACGTGATCGCATTCGGGCGCGGCGACCTCGCCGACAGCGTGGCCGTGGGGGACCGGCTCGACATCGTCGCGCGGATCGGCAGCCGCATGTTCGGCGGGTACGAGTCGCTGCAGCTGGAGCTGATCGACGCGGCGCCGGCCGGCGGACCGGCATCCCTGACCGCGGCCGCGGCCGCGGCCGCGCCGGGCATGCCCATGGCGGACACCGCGGCCGGGGCCGCAGCGCCATGAACGGCAACAGGCGCCCACCTCGCGGCGGCGAGGGGCCGCGCGTCGCCTTCAGGGGCGCGGTGCCCGGAGTTGCGTCTACCCTCTCGCTCGTTGGCCTGCTGCTGGTGGCCGTCATCAGCTTCGGACTGCTGGGCGGCTCCGTGCCGTCGCTGGTGCCGATCCGGAAGCTCAACCCCGGCGACGTCGCCGGCCGCACCCCCAACCCGGTCGTGGTCTACACCCCGGTCCCGGTCGCCCAGCCGCCCCACGTGCTCGGCACGATCCTCTTCGTAAAGGCGGGCAACATCTGGTCCGTGAGCGGCGACGACCAGCTGACCCAGCTCACCTCCAGCGGCACCGACCAGACGCCGACCTGGTCGCCCGACGGGTCCACGATCTACTTCATCCGGGTGGTCTCGAAGAAGACGCAGGTTCCCTGCCAGTACATCTCCGCCGGCGGGTGCGTGCCCGGATCGGACGTCAACTACACTCTCGAGTACCCCGTGCTGTCTCGCATGCCGGCGACGCCGGGGGCTTCGGCGACGGCCATCCAGAGCGGCCTCTACAACCTGCCGGCCGGTGGACAGTACTTCTACGGGATCTGGCAGCCGGCGCTCAGCCCGGACGGGAAGACGTTCGCGCTGGTCAGCGACTCGTCCAACCCGTTCACCGATAGCGTGGCGCTCTCGCTCCTCCCGGTCGGCGGGGGCCAGGTGACGCGGCTGCCGGTGGGCGAGGCGTACTACTACGGGTTCGGACTCGGCCACAACGATCCCCAGTGGAGCCCGGACGGCAGCGTGATCGCGTACACCTACAACGACAAGTCGGGCGCCTACGGCGCGCCCCGCATCGCGCTCTATACCGTCAGGACGAAGACGGCCGCGTTCCTCACGACCAACGACTACGCGCAGCCGTCATGGTCTCCCGACGGGAGGTACCTCGCGGCCGTCAGGACCAGCCCGCGCGGGCGCGACATCGTGATCCTGGACGCGCGAACCGGGAAGCAGCTCGTACAGCTGACCCACGACGCGCGGAGCTTCGCCCCCACGTGGTCTCCCGCCGGCAACCAGATCGCGTTCCTGCGTGCCCAGGGCACCACGATCGACCTGGAGCTCATGACCCTCGGCGGCGCCGCGCCGACCTTCCGCGTGGCGAAGGAGGAGCCGCTGACGTCGCAGAGCCAGCTGGACGGGACGTCCCGGCCGGCGTGGTTCATCCCCCAGAGCCAGATCCCCACGCCGCCACCTCCGTCAGCCGCTCCGGCGGCCGCCTCGTCGGGGACCGGGCCAGCCTCGTCGTCAGGCCCCTGATGGTCGCCGGGTACCCGTATCTCGCGCGGCTCGCGGACCGGACCGCACGGGCCGGCACCGTGCTCTGCCTGGGCGTCGACCCGGATCCCTCGGCGCTCCCGGAAGGCTTCTCGCCCGACCTGTCGGGCGTCGAGCGGTTCGTCCGGCTGCTGCTCGAGGCTGCGGTGCCGCACGTAGCCGCCGTCAAGCCCAACCTGGCGTTCTTCGAGGCGTTCGGCAGCGAGGGTATGGCCGCGCTCGAACGCCTGAGGGCGCTCGTGCCGCCGGACGTGCCGGTGATCGCCGACGCGAAACGCGGGGACATCGGCTCGACCGCCGCGCGGCAGGCCGTCGCGCTTTTCGACCGGCTGGGCGCGGACGCCGTGACGGTCAGCCCGTACCTGGGGCGCGAGGCGATCGCTCCGCTGCTCGAGCGCGCGGACCGCTTCGCGTACGTACTGTGCCGAACCTCGAATCCAGGGGCGGGGGAGCTGCAGGACCTGCAGGTTGGCCCGGACGCGGACCAGGCCTGGCCGCCGGAACCGCTGCACGTGCGCGTGGCGCGCCGTGCTCGACTGTGGAACGAGCGTCACGGGACGGTGGGCCTGGTGGTGGGCGCGACGGCGCCGCGGGAGCTGGAGGCGCTGCGGTGCGTCGCCCCGGAGCTTGCCTTCCTCGTGCCGGGCGTGGGCGCCCAGGGCGGGGACGCGGATGCCGCGCTGGCGCATGGGCCGGCGACCGCTGCCGCTGCCGGATCACGCCCCGGAGGGGGCCTGCTGGTGAACGTGTCGCGCGGCATCGCCGGGGCGGCGATCGGCGCGACGGACCCCTCCGCGGCCATCGCCCGGGCCGCAGCCCGCTGGGCGGCCACCCTGCCGGTGCTACAATCGCAGCCCTGACCGGGGTCGTCAGCCTGAGGAGTCGCGTCGATCATGCCCGACATCGGACCGATGGAGATCATCCTGGTCCTGGCCATTGCGCTGCTCGTGCTCGGGCCGAGCAAGCTCCCCGAGATCGGGAAGAGCCTTGGAGCGAGCATCCGCGAGTTCCGCAAGGCGACCACGGATGTGCAGGAGTCGGTAAGGCTCGACGCGCCAGCTCCGGCTGCGCCGCCCGCTCCGTCCGCCACGGCTGCCTCCTCCGCCCCGGCGGTCCCGGCCACCCCGGTCCAGCCGCCGTCGGCGCAACCCCCGTCGCAGGCGGGCGGCTCCGGCGAGCCCCAGGCCGGGGCCTGATCGGCCCCGCGCGCTCATCTTCGCGTG
>JAJYDP010000747.1 GCA_021777365.1 Chloroflexota bacterium
CCCGGTCCGCTACGCCGACGCCTTGGGCGAGCTCGGGCTCGCGGCCTACCGCCGCGAGGTGAACCAGCGCATCGAAGCCGGTGGTGGGGACTCGTTCGCCGCCACCTACGCCCGGGAGCGCCTGGCCGTCCTCGACGGCGACGCGGAGGCCCTCGTCGAGCTGCTGGGTGGCGACCTGAGCCGGCCGTACCAGTTCATCAGGGTCGCCGAGGCCATGGCGGAGCTGGGCCGCGACGACGACGTCTCGTCCTGGGCCGCTCGCGGGATCGCCGAGTCGAGTGGCTGGCAGGTCGCCCAGCTCTACGACCTCGCCGCCGGGGTCCACGCCCGCCGGGGAGAGGACCACGAGGTGCTCCGGCTCCGCCGAGAGCAGCACCAGCGGATGCCCTCCTCGTCGACGTACGGCCTCCTCCGCGCTGCCGCCGAGGCCGGCGGGGCGTGGCCGGCCGAGCGCCGAACAGCCCGGGCGGTGTTGGCCGAGCGCGACCTGGGCGGGTTGGTCGACGTGCTGCTCTCCGACGGCGAGCCCGAGGTTGCCTGGCAAGTTCCCCGAGCCCATCCCGCCTGGGACCCGGGCCCGCAGCGGTGGCTGCGCCTGGCCGAGGCCCGAGAAGCGTCTGCGCCGGGCGACGCGCTCGACGTGTACCTGCGGCTGGCCGACCTCGAGCTGGAGACGACCGGGAAGGCGGCGTACGTGCGAGCGGTGGCGATCCTGAAGAAGGCGGCTCAGGTGGCGCGAGTGGCGGATCGCCAGGGTGAGTTCGCCGCGCACCTGGCAGCGTTGCGGGAGACGCACCGGCGGCGGCCGACGTTCATCGCCGTGCTCGACAAGGCTCGGCTGGGGTGAGCTCGTGGGAGGAGCGGCTGTCGCCGGAGCAGGCGAGTGCGGTTCAGCTGGCGCTGGCGAAGCAGGCCCATGCGGCCCGGGGCGTCTCCACGGGGATGACGCCGCGGACGCCGAGGCCGAGGCCGAGTCAGGCGTTCGGGACCGTGCTCTTCTTCGTGCCTTCGTGGCGTGGGGACGACGTCGGAGGTGACCACCACATGATGGTGGACGTCGGCGTGGGCGACCAGGTGGTAGACGGCGCCGTGCAGGGCAGTGGCAACGGCGGCCGGCTCGTGTCCGGCGTGTCCGGCCCAGGCACCGGTGGCCTGCAGTCTCGCGGTGGCCTGCAGGCTCGGTACCCGTGCGGCGTCGGCTTCGCGCACGTCCGCGCCGACTTGTTCCCTGGCTCCGGTCGCCGGGTCGTCGGCGACGGGTCGGGCTCGAAGGCGGCCTCGTCGATGCCGAAGACCGTTCCCTTCCGGTGGGCGTGATCGATCCAATTCCAAAACGCTGGGCAGGATGAACGAGCAACACCCCAACGCCGCGTCGCTCCCGTTCCTCGCGAGCGCCCTCTCGGCCGACGCCTCGTCAACCGCGATGCCGGCGACGTGACCGCCGGCCTGCGCCGACGCGTCGGTGAACGCGTGGTGGAACTGGTGGACGCCGTCGTCGGATGGCGCGAGCGCCTGCCGGGAGTCGCCAACGGAGGTGCTCACCTAGGCCGACGTCGCCCCGTTGCTCGACCGCCTGCCGATCCTCGCCGGCTCGCTCGACTCGGTGCCCCGGGGCGAACTGCGGCCGCTGTTCGACTTGCTCCAGCTCGGCGTCGTCGACCAGCCAGTCGACGACGCCCTCGATGTCGCAGCCGCCCTCACGATCTCGGCAGCGAGACTGCCCAGTCCGCCGCACGCGAACGTGCGGAGGACCGGTCGGCGCCCCCAGCCTTACACAATGCGAACCTTTCGACTGAGCTGCCCGGCGCTGTGTTGTCACTGGTCGGCGTACACGCCAAGGTGCGACGAGATGGCTACCGCAGGTGAGGCGACAGCCCCCCGAGCGGCCGAGGCGTCGGAGCACCCTGCGGGGCCAGGCCAGGGTGCTGCCGCCATGGTCGTGGCCACCTCGCAAGCGATCGCCAGCAACGGTGTGCTCCGTCGTGGTCATCTCCGCCCGCGGTGGGGCTCTTGTCGGAGGTATCGTCACCGTAGGTCGATGTCGCTCCTGGTGGCGGCCCGTTGGTCGAGGCGGCGCCCCATCGTGGCGAAGTGGTGCGCATCGTCGATGCGGTGCGGCGACCTCTCGACCTCGTGAGGCCAGTTTTGCCAGCGGCATCGGACCAGCCCCGCCAAGAGCTAAGAACGCGAGGCACTGACCGACGAACCCGGCGAGCTGCAGTCTGCGGCGGCCCGGCCGCTCGGTGCAGACGACGGTGAGGGTCGACGCCGGGATGGTGATGGCCTTGACCGCCGCTGCGTCGAGGGCGCCGGTGGCCCCCGAGTTCACACGGACGGTGGCGAGCAGCAAGGGAAAGACGAGCCCGATGCCCCTGGTGCCGGGCCGCCACAAGAGGCGGACGCCATCGCCCAGCGACGTCGCCTCGGTTGTTCTCCCTTCCAGGGCAGGGTTCGCGGGTTCGTCCGCGGTCCGCGGCGACCCGCTGAACCCAGCAATGAAGGCATCCGCGGGTTCGGCGTAGATGTCTGTCGACTTACTGGCAGCCCTTGCCCTCGTGCGGACGCGGAGCACACGGCTTGCGCCGACCACGATGCTCTGTTATCTATAGATCTGTGGAATATGAGATGCCAGCCGGCGGGCGAGCTGATCTCTACGAGCAGCTCGCCCGGATCGGCAAGGTGGTCGTGCACCCCAAGCGCATCGAGCTGCTCGACCTGCTCTGCCAGGCGGAGCGCAGCGTGGTGGCGTTGGCCGTGGCGACGGGGCTCAAGCTCTCGACGGCGTCTGCGCACCTGCAGGTGATGCGCCAGGCCCGCCTCGTCGAGACCCGCCGGGAGGGGACCCGCGTCTACTACCGGGCGGCCGGCGAGGAGGTCTGCCGCTTCGTCACCGCGCTCGGCGACCTTGGCCGGGCACGCCTGGCGGAGGTCGACCAGATCCTGCGCGCCATCGGGGCGGGCAACGACAGCGCGGAGCGGGTGACCCGGGCCGAGCTGCTCGAGCGCGTCCGGTCCGGCGAGGTGGTCGTGCTCGACGTCCGCCCGGTGGAGGAGTACGCGGCCGGCCACATCCCCGGGGCGGTCTCGCTGCCCTTGGAGCACCTCGAGGCCCGC
>JAJYDP010000748.1 GCA_021777365.1 Chloroflexota bacterium
ACAGCCCCACCCTGGTGCGCGCTTGCGACCCCCCACGCCCGTCCCAGCGGGTGGGGAAGAGCGTGTTCGAGCGTCGGCCGTCAGAAGCTCGCTCGGATCGTCGGGCGCGCACCGGCCGACGTTCGCATATCGGAGGAGCTGGTGGGCGATACTGGATTACGCCCCACCAGAGTGACCTCGTGGCCGCTGCGGGTCGCCCACCGCGATGATTGGCTCGCCGCGGCTGCGGAGTGGTCGGCGTGATGGCCACCGGTCCGATGAGCGAAACGACCCGCCGCCCATCCGTCAGGCGCTGGTTCGCCCTCCCGTGTGACCTCCTGCGTGAGATGGAGGCGGCCGGGCTCGACGCTCCGGCGATCGTGCTGAACGTGGCGGCCTGGACGTACGCGGCAGTGAACATGACCGACGGGGTCCTGACCATGCGGGAGGCGGCGCGCCTGCCGTACGCAACACCCCGTCGCCGCGACGCCCTGGTGGCGGCAGGGTTCTGGGGTCGGCTGCCCGACGGCGTCGAACTGGTCGGGTACCGCGCGGTGAACCCCACCCGGGCTGAGATCGAAGCCAAGCGAGCCGCCAACGCGGCACGTCAGCAACGAGCCCGCGAGCGGGCTGCGTCCGACCCGATCGAGGAGGAGTCGGAGGGTGTCGATGACGGCGAACGTCACGCGCAACGTCACGCGGCACGTCACGCCCCCTTACCTTTACCCTCACCTTCACCATCACCAAGACCAGAAGAAGAGAACGTCAACGATGGTCCTGAAGATCAGGACGGGGTCGTCGGAGGCGGACCCACAGGGAGCCCGGACGCCGCTGCGCCCACCCCTCGTGGGCCACGTCTGAGGGACCCTGACGAACTTTCTTCTTTGGACAAGGCAAGGGGAAGGGTCAGACGAAGCACACTGGATCGGCCAGCCGCAGGGCCGTCGATGCCGCGCTGGGAGGACGAGCCATGGGAGCCCGTGCGCGATAACTGGGACGCGCGCGGCCTCGCGTACGAGCCGAGCGCAGGGCAGCGACGCAAGCTCTGGCCGGTCCTCGTCGAGTTCCCGGAGCTCGTGGGCGACTGGGTCGCCGAGGCGCCGGTGGAGGACTCCACGACCTACGGGGTGGTGCGCCACGTCCTCGCCGCTGCGGCGGGCGAGCGGCTGCGCCAGCGGCTCCCCGAGCTGTTCGCCGCGCTCAGCGAGGAGGAACGCGGCCGCTGGCGCGAGGAGGAGCGTGCCTGGCCGAGGTACCTCAAGAACCCGCTGTACGAGGCGCGGCAGTCCGGCAAGGGCCTGCCCGCTGACACCGCGGGCGAGAATCCGTTCCGCCTGGCCCTGCCCAAGATGGTGCAAGAGCGCCAGGCGCTGAAGGACCTGTTCCGCCCGCGCCCGCGGACGACCGAAGCGGAGGGAACCGCTGCCACGAGGGAGGGCGCCGGCGATGCCTGGATCAACCTCTGAGCGCGCCGTCGATGCCGTTCATCCGGAGTCCGCCCTCGAGCTCGTGCGCCGCGTGCAGGCCCGTGGTGGCGAGCTGCGGGTCCGCGGGTCGGTGCTGCAGTGCCGGCCCGTCGGCGTGCTCACGAAGGCCGAACTCGACTGGCTGCGCGAGCACCGCGGGGAGGTTGTCCGGGCCCTCCGTTCGCCCGATCCGGATAACACGGCGGCCTTCCGGCGCTGGCTGCGTGCCCGGTTCGGCGCTGACTACGTGTACCTGGGTGACGCCGGGCCGGGCGTCCCGGTCTGGACGCCGATGCCGCGCGGGTTGTCCGCACGAGCGGCGCGCTCACGCGGTGCGCCGATCGATACACGGCCGCGGACGGGCGCCTCGCGACGCCCGACGGCTCGGCCGCAGGTATCCGAGGGATGAGCGTAGGCGCGGGCCTCCGTCCACCCTCCGACCCCACCAGCGGTCCGGCCGCCCAGTATGCCGACGCGATCCGCGAGCACCTCGCGGCACTCGCCCTGGCCCCCCTGGTGGGTTCGCCCGCCCAGCAGGCGCGCTATCGCTGGAGCCACGCGCGCTCGGTCACCGTGTCGGCCCGCGCCCGGGAGAGCGAGCGTGCCGAGGCGTGGGTCGCCGCCCAGGCGGGCGAGGCGGGCGTGCCATGACGGCGCAGGCTCGTGGCGTCCCCGTCGCGCGCCCGGGTCGGCCGCCCCGGCAGCCCTTGCTCGACGGCGGGCCGAACGCACGCCCTGCCCTTGGCCCGGTCGCCGCGCGGCTCGCCCGCACCACGAAGCGGCGCATCGCCTCGGCGGCGGGCGACGGCGCCCGGGTGGCGGTGACCGGGTGACTGCGCGCACCATGCTCCCCGTCGCGGCCATCCCCGTGGTCAAGCGGCTCGATCCGCGCCGGCGGCAGACCGACGCCGGCCGCGTCGCCCCCGCGCCGACCGACCAGGCGCTGCTCAACCACGCCGTCGAGAGCTCCACCGCCGCGCTGGCCGTCGGCTTCCGCCGCGCGCGGGCAGCCGGTGCCGGGGGCCACGGAGCACCGGCGCCGCCGGAGGCCCGCCCGCGACCTGGTGGTGCGCCGCTCAACGCGGGGCGGCGCGGCGGGGGTGGGGTCGGGCGGCGCGGGTATGCAACGGTTGGAACGGTGATTTCGGTAAATCCGCGGCACCGGGCCGGGTAGCCGTGGGAGGCCCTGGCAGCGGCCGCTGGGCGGGGTACCCCCGGCGCACCCGGGTCGATGAGTGCCGAGTCCTGTCCACGGCGTTCCTGGCCCGAGACGGCTGGCGGCGCCTGGAGGGTGCCCAGCTCTGGGGGGATGGGGGGGCGCCGGTGGTGCGGGTCTGGTGGGCCGTGACGCAGGTCGCAGGCGGCCTCGCCCTCGCGATCGCCTACCACCTCGATGACCAGCCGATCACCGACCTCATCCCGCTCGACCTGGCGCGAACCGTCCCGGGCGGTGGCGTGCGCTTCTTCTTCCGGTGCCCGGGCTGCGGGGCCCGGGTGACGAAGCTCTACCGGCCCATCATCTGGTGGACGCCGCCCGGGCGGCACTGGTTCCGCTGCCGGCGCTGCCACGGCCTGGCCTACCGCTCGCAGCTCGACGAGCCGTCGCTCGCGCACGTCCTGGCCTGGCTCGCGCGCCGCTGGCCGGAACAGGCCGCGGATGACGGCCAC